>JABHOU010000360.1 GCA_018695085.1 Opitutia bacterium
CCGACGAGCTTTTCCTGAATCCTTACGGCTCGGTTCTTTTCAACGGCATGTCGGCAGAGGTAACTTTTTATGGAAAGGCCTTTGAGGAGTACGGAATAGGCGTGCAAGTAGCTAGAACCGGGGAGTACAAGGGTGCCGTCGAGCCTTTCTTGTCCGAGCAGTTCAGTGATTCGAATCGCGAACAACTGGAAGAGGTTTTGGGAGATCGTTGGAGCGACTATCTGGGGTTGGTCGCCCGCAATCGCAAACTAACCTTAGAGCGTTTGGGAGAAATCTCCAGAGAGCAATTTCATCTCACGGCGGAAGATGCGGTGGTTGCGGGCTTGTTCGACAAGTCGGCCCACTACGACGAAGTGATTGATCGTCTAGGCGAGATTGGCAGGGTTGATGAGGATACGGGAGAGTTTGCTCGTGTCAGTCTGGCTAAATACGTCGACAGGCCCTCTTCCGTAGGTGACCTCCAAGCTCTAGAAGAGGATGAAAGGCCTGCTGTGTCCGTGGTTTACGTGGAAGGTGCGATTCTCGATGGTTGGGGTGATGACGGAGAGTATGTCGGCGGTGATGAAATTGCGAGCCGGTTGCGAGACATTCGCAACGATGAGAAGACCAAGGCAGTTGTTCTTCGTGTAAACAGTCCAGGCGGAAGCGTAACCGGAGCCGAGGCTATTCGGCGCGAGGTTGAGCGTGTGCGGGCGGACGGTATACCCGTAGTTATTTCCATGGGATCGGTAGCGGCTTCGGGGGGGTATTGGATAGCCGCCAAGTCGGAACGTATTTTCGCTAGTCCCGAGACGATCACTGGCTCGATCGGAGTGTTTGGCCTGTTGCCGAACATTAAGGAACTCGGCAATCGTTTTGGCGTAACTTGGGACGTAGTGAAAACGGAACCGCATGCCGACGCCTTTTCCTTCGTTAGACCGAGAACGGAGGACGAGATGGAATATTTTCAGCTATATGTGGAGGATATTTATGATCGTTTCTTGGATCATGTGGCTGCTGGACGCGATATGAATAAAACGGCTGTCCATGAGATCGCCAAGGGGCGAGTGTGGTCCGGGAAGGACGCCCGTGAAGTTGGTTTGGTCGATGAATTTGGCGGGCTCGGAGACGCCATACTTTACGCCGTTGAATTGGCTCGCTTACCGAATGATTTCCAACTGATCGAGCATCCGCGCGTGGAGACGCCCTTCGAGGTTCTTTCTGAACTTTTGGAGACTCCGCTTGCGAGCAAGTTTTCCGTCGATTCCATCAACAAAGATAATCTCGTTATTGCCCGTTTCAAGGATATGGAGCGAAATTTGGGCATGTTCGGACGACTTAACGATCCTCGAAGCGCCTACGCCGTCTTGCCTTGGTTTTGGAATCGCGGGCTTTGACGATTCTTTCCACTCCTTTTTTCAAGTTTCAACTTATTTATCATGAAGAACGAACCAGTTACACTAGTTAGCGATTGTCCAGCCACTCTCATCCCCGCTGGAGACGAGGTTACTTTGTCGAAAGGTGCGGAATACGTCGTGGCGCAGGCTCTGGGAGGTTCCGTGACTTTGCGCGATGCCACCGGAATGTATCGTGTCGGTATCGATCACCTCGATGCGCTCGGTGAAGATGTGAAGGCAGCGGCGGCAGCTAAAAATGAGCCCTTAGCAGTCGATGAAGACCAGACTTTCGACGAGAAAAAAGTCTGGGATGCCTTGCGTGGGTGTTATGACCCCGAGATCCCCGTCAATATCGTGGACCTCGGCTTGGTCTACGACTTGAGTATTGAGGATTCAGGCGAGGACGCTCGACGCGTGGAGGTCAAGATGACTTTGACTGCGCAAGGTTGTGGGATGGGGCCTGTGATAGCGGATGATGCCCGTACCCGTATCGAAGCTATGCCCGGAGTGGAGAGCGCTAAAGTGGAGATCGTATGGGAACCCCCATGGAACCCTCGTATGATTTCCGACGAGGGTAAAAAAGTTCTTGGGTTGGAATAGAAAAAAGGAATCGGCTTGGCAGGGGATTTTCCTTAATTCCTGTTGCATCGCCCCACTCACATTTTTTGCGAAACCAACAATTCTTGTAATCGATCATGCCAACGACTATTTTGTTTCACGCCCTTTTAGTTCTGCTTTCGATCCACTCTTTATTCGCCGGGGACTGGTCTCAGTTTCGTGGCCCTACTGGACAAGGTCACGCCGAGGTCAAAAAGATGCCTCTTCGCTGGAGTGCCACCGACAAGGTTGTTTGGAAAAAAGAATTGCCCGGGACGGCATGGTCTTCTCCTGTTCTCGGGGGCAGTAAGCTATTTCTTACCAACGCCGTACCCGATGGGGAAGGGATCTCTCTTCGAGCACTTCGAGTCGATGCGCTTACGGGCAATCTGGATTGGGATCTGGAACTTTTTCGCATGGA
>JABHOU010000664.1 GCA_018695085.1 Opitutia bacterium
CTGGTTTCTCCAGTAGGATGTCGGCCCAAAAAAGCATTTCCCGGTCATGTTTCTCGACCAGTTTTCTGATGCCGTCCAAGTGCTCCAAGTAGACGGCGTGCTTGCCTCGCTTTTCAATCTCTTTTCGGCTCCATCCTTGCCCGAGTTCCCAAGGTTCGTCCATCCCCACGTTAAACCTTCGCGAACTAAAGTTACTTAGGTACTCGCCGTACAAGGAATCGATGAAGGCAAGCGAGTCGGCATTGGGCTTGAGGGTGCTTCCGTGATTGCGGACGATGAATGGTTCTTCTCGCCGAAAGCCTTCCGGGCACTCGGCTAGATGCTTGTACGGTTCGTGGCGCAACCAGCGCTCGAAGTGGCCGAAAGAGTTGAGGTTGGGAACAAGCTCGATGTATCGCTCGCAGCAATGCGCGTCCAAGATGCGAATCTCTTCTGGAGTCAGTGGGGAGGCATCCTTCCAAACGGTTTCGTGGTCGGCGAAAGCGAAGGTGTGCTCCACATACAGTTGCAGTTCGTTGTATTTCAGGTCCGCCAACAGGTCGATGAGGGACAGGAGAGTCTCCATCGTCGGCACTTTGCATCGGCTCACATCTAGCATGAAGCCACGATTGGCGAAGGCGGGGTGGTCTTGAATTTCGAGACGGGGAAGGACGGTGACCCCTTTGGCAAGAAGAGTCTTTAGGGTGCGGGTACCCCGAAAGGCTCCGGCGGGGGTGGCGGCTTGGAGGAGAATGCCGTCTGCGTCGATCAAAATGCGGTGTGCCTCTTCTTTGAAAGAAAGATCCGAGGAAAGCTCGAATCTGATGAATCCGTCACTCTCTTTCGTATGCAACAGGCCTCTTTCTTCTGCAAAAAACGTTGCGATGCCAGCTAATTCTGAATCGGCGACTGAGTAGGATATGTTTGCTGGAACAGCAGTTTCCCCACCGAGAAAAGCAAGGTGATGAGGAACGGGAAAAAGCTTGGGCGTCATGCGGTTTGTCTAGAGATTCCTTTTTTGGGAAAGAGGAGACCGCAACCCCAAGTGAGAAATACTGTGACCGGCCATGCCCAGACCGAACTGATCGAGCTCGAGGGCTTTCCATCTTTGACTTCAATGTGAGGGAGTGATGTGATTTGGAAATCCGCATATATCTGAAGGTTGAGGAGTGCGGAGTAGAGCTCTGTACGGAGTAACAGTACGAGCAGAAAGGATAGAGCAAAGCCGATGGCGAGCCCTTTGAGGCTTGCCCTTGGCGTGAAGAAGGCTGCCAGAAAGAAGCCGAGCATGGGGCCAACGGTGTAAGAGGTCATCCCGAAGGCGAGTTGTACGACGTTTACGTCTCCGCGCAAGTGATGCAGGGCTACGGCGAAAGCGGACAAGGCGATGCCCCAGCCCACTACAAGGGCTCGGGAAAGCTTTACGTCGTTTCTAGCCGATTCTTCGCTCACCTCGACGTCTGTCTTGCGGAAGAGCGAAAGGGTTGTTTGGGAGAGGGCGGCGAGGATGGAGTCTAGGCTGGATATGGCGGCCGCGAATATGCCGGCCAAGATGAGTGCCCGCAAGCCGACCGGTAGCTCGGTGACTATCCAAACCGGATAATAGGCATCCTTTCTTTCGGTTGGCGCGAGTTTTTCAATTTCGGCCGTGAAGCTGGGAAAGGTTTCGGGAGGATTTGCCTGATGGAAGTAAGCGTAGAGGGCGGCGCCGACCATGAGCATAAGCACGGTGATTAGCAGGGCGGCGGAACTCGTTATCATGGCTTTGCGAGCATCGCTTGCGGAACGACAGCAGAACATGCGCTGGGCGTTCAACTGGTCCACGCCGAACATACTGATGTTTTGAAAGGGTACCGCGAAGATTGCCACCCATAGCGTAAAACCGACGGCGGGGTCTGTGGTCAGGTTGAGGAGGGTGAACTTGCCTGCGTCATCAGCCACTGAAATCATTTCTGACAATCCTCCCTCTATGCCGTTGAGCAACCAGAAGAAAGAAAACAATCCCGCGCCCACGAAGAGGAAGAACTGCATGACGTCCGTCCAGATTACGGTGCGCATACCCCCCATCAGTGTCCATCCGATCGCAAAAAGCCCGATGATCCAGATGCAGTGTTCGAATTCCAGCGGAGTGACTACTCGCAGGGCGAGGGCAGCCACCAGTACTCGCACGCTTTGTCCGAGAATTCCACCCACCTGAAACACGATGGTGGCGAGCCGCTTTACGCCTTCGCCAAGCCGGTAGCCCATGTAATCGTAGGGACTGTAGATGTCCCGTTCGTAAAAGGCGCGCACGAAATAGATTCCAACAATGATTCTGGCGGCGATGGATCCGAGCCCCCATTGGAGGTAGGTGAAGTCCCCCGTAGCCGCATAGACCATTCCAGGTACGCCGATGAAAGTGACGCCACTTATCTCGGTTGCGATGATCGATCCGCTCACCGCTGGCCAAGGCAGGGTTCGACCGCCGAGGAAGAAATCCTTAACGCTTGATTGCTTTCCCCGCAATAAGTGTCCAACGAGGGTCGTAAGCAAGAGGTAGCCCACCACCACCGACCAATCCAAATTCGTAAAGCTTTCGCGTAAATCCATCCAGGAATTAATTCTTATGGCTTGGAAAGCAATTGGAGCAAACTTTCTTTCTCCTAAACTTTGTTTTTGATGCGCTGCTGAATGAAATTATGGATTGCTCAGAGTTGTCCGATAACCTAATAGATTATTTATGGCAAAGAATGCGTTGGATGGTATTAACGACTTCTACGACGTTGTTGTGGTTGGTAGTGGTCTGGGGGGACTCACGGGCGCAAATTGTCTGGCTAAGCAGGGTCACTCGGTTTTGCTTCTGGAACACCACTACCAATTCGGAGGCTTGGCCACTTGGTTCAAGCGGGCAGGTGGTCACATCTTTGACATTTCCCTGCATGGATTTCCCGTCGGTATGGTTAAGTCTTGTCGCAAGTACTGGACGAAAGAGATTGCCGATTCCATTGTCCAGTTGAAGAACATACGCTTCGTTAATCCGCAGTACGATCTACGGACGACTTTCGACCGCTGGGACTTCACTCGGATTTTGCAGGACAAGTTCATGGTGGCGAAGGAGAGGGTGGAAGATTTTTTCGAGCATGTCCGAACGATGGATTATTTTATTCCTGACGGTCGTACCATTGGGGACCTGTTCGAACAGTTCTTTCCCGGTCGAGACGATGTGAAGCGTCTCTTGCTTGAGCCCATCGCCTTTGCCAATGGTTCGACCTTAAAGGACCCTGCGATTGCCTATGGCATCGTTTTTTCCAATTTCATGCGTAAGGGCATTTACACATTCAAGGGCGGGACGGACACCTTGATCAAGAATATGGTCAAGGAATTACGCACGAACGGAGCGGATCTGCGGAGGGAATGTCTTGTGGAAAACGTAATTACGGAGGAGCAGTCCGGAAAGCATCATGTGCGCGGTGTACGCGTTAATGGAAAAGACATTGGATGCCGGGCAGTTCTTTCCAATGCCAATTTGAAAGATACCGTCGAGCGTTTGCTGGGCAAGAGCAAGTTGCCCAACGTGTTTCGCAAGTTTGCGTCGAAAGTACGAGTGAACTCGACCTCCTGTCAGGTTTATATCGGACTCAAGAAGGGAGAGGAGATTCCCGAAGTGGGCGACCTCATCTTCACTTCCGAGGCTCAACAGTTTTCCAGTGACGAATTGACCGATCGTCATACTACCAGTCGCACGTTTTCCGTTTATTATCCGCACACACGCCCACACCTGAAGGATCCTCGCTACAGCATAGTGGCTTCCATCAATGCGAAGTGGAAGGATTGGGACAAACTGTCCGAAGAGGAGTACGGCGAAGAAAAAGAACGTCTTTGCGAGGAATCCCTAGTGGCCTTGGAGAAGATCGTTCCCGGTATCCGAGACAAGATCGATCACGTCGAGGCCGCGACCCCCCGAACGATTCAACACTACACCCGCCATTCTGGCGGCACTTCCTTTGGTACCAAGTTCGAGGGCTTGGAGGTTTCCGAGAAACTACCCCAACATGCTCCCGGGCTTTTTCATGCCGGTTCGGTAGGGATTATCATGTCCGGTTGGCTGGGCACCATTAACTATGGGGTAATTATCGCGGATAAAGTGGATCGCTTCCTCAACGGGAAATTTTCTTCCGACCCCACTTCCGTAAACTCCTGATCCTTGCGGTCGCGCTAGAACCATTTGTCCTCATGGAGGAAATTCATCGCCGCATTCCCCATCGAAAGCCGTTTTTGTTTATCGATGAAATCGTTGAAATCAGCGAGAACGGTGCAGTTGCTCGTTTGACAGTTTCTCCCGAACTACCTTTTTTTGAGGGACATTATCCAGGGAATCCCATAATGCCCGGCGTTCTTCTTTGTGAGTCCGTCTTTCAAACCGGTGCCATCTATCTAGCTGAAAAGCTTGGTTCAGATGCCCTGAACGTTGATAAGGTGACCCCGGTTCTTTCACGAATACGCGATGCTCGTTTCAAGCGCATGGTACTACCTGGGGATACCATAGAGGTAACTGTCAAAGAGAAGGATCAAATCGGGACATTTTATAACCTTACGGGCGAAATTCGCAAGGAAGGCAAGACTGCCGCAACGGTTAGCTTCGCCTTGGCCATGGTGCCGAAGGAAGAGGGGTAGGGAGCCTTGTGAGTTTTCTTGGCGTAAAGGGAAAAACTTTTCTCGTGCTTGGGGTCGCCAATCGCAAGAGCGTGGCTTGGGCTGTCGCAAAAATCTTGGAAGAAGAGGGAGCGGATGTTGTTCATTCCGTGCGTAGTGAAGATAGGCGTCTGGAGACCGCCAAGTTGTTGGGCGAAAGACCTGTTTTCGTCTGTGACGTCGAGAATGAGGAGGAAATCGCCGGCTTGGCCAATCGCCTAGAGGGAGCAGGGTACTCTTCCTTGGATGGCATTCTTCATTCAATTGCCTTTGCCGACTACTCCGAAGGCATCAAGCCCTTTCATGAAACGAAGCGGAAGGATTTTCTTCGAGCCACTCAAGTCTCCACTTTTTCCTTGGTTGAGGTGGCCAACGCCTGCAAGCATCTCCTCGTGAGCGACGCATCCGTAGTCACCATCGGCATATCTTCCACCCAGGTAACGGCAGAGGATTACGGTTACATGGCCCCGATCAAGGCCGCCTTGGGAACTTCCGTTC
>JABHOU010000665.1 GCA_018695085.1 Opitutia bacterium
AAAAGGCCGATTTTCCCTTCCTTTATTTTCGCCCACAATTCATCAGGGCCTTTGAATACGAGCTTTGTTTGCAACTGCCCCTTGTCGTTGTCGAAGAGAACTCGATGGGTGGTTACGTCGCGCACCAAGTTGAGCGTAGCCGGATCAAACGCCTTGGTACGAAGCAATTGGTCCAGTTTGTTGAAGTACTCCGGCAAACCTGAGGCATTGCCGAATCCAGACTTTGCCGCTCCCGCTTCTCCCAACTGCTTGAGAACTTCACCATGCACTTGCATCAAATCACCAAGCCGCCGGGTCTGGGAAGAACTCAGCTTAAGTTGATCGGTTGTTCCTCGATTTAGAGCCGTGACCGATTTCAACAATTCACCCATTCGGCCAAGTTGTTCCCGAGCATCGGGAACATTGCCCGCTTGCACTGCCCTTCCAATTTGATCGGCTTGATCCAAAAGTTCGTCCACCTTCGAACCTTGGTTGTTCTCGACCTCCTTTGAATAAGCCCGCCAAGTGCTACGAAGTTTGCGCATCGCATCCCGAACACGACCGTAGTTGGAAGAATCAACCGCCTTGGAATTGGTAAACTCCTTGGTCGCCGCATCCAGCTTGTCGAGATACTCTTCTTGAGCAAGAATACCATGATTGACCTTTGCGGTAGAACGAAAGTCTCGAACCGCCTGCACGACCTGTTTGTCGAGTGCTTGGATATCCTCCGCCAGCTTTCGGAAACGTCCGAGTTCTCGATCCATGCCGTCTTCATTTTCCGCAACCGCACGGCTAATGTCTATCAAGACTTCCGACTTTACGAGTTGATCTTGAAACCGATAGTAATCGACCTCTTCCAGTGGCAAGTCATTTCCTTTTGCATCCTTCAGAGGTACGGGGGGGTCAGTAAACAATTCTAGAAATCTTTCCGCATCCTTCGGTTCGAACTCGGGATCATTGGTAAGATCCGCCAATACGTTTTCACACATCTTTGCCACAACCGCCAACCGCCGTTGCTTCAAGTCCGCCGGTTCGACAAATGACACGTTGAGGTTTTGAGTCGTCAGAAGAAACTTATCCTGCGACTTACCTCGGAAAACGCCCCTCTCGTGTGTAATGAGATCGGTGGCGTCCGAAAAGGCCTTGTCCGTAGCTTGCCTAAGGAGTATCTTTACTTCGTCGTCCTCAAGATAATCACCATAGTCGGAAGCATAGGCGGAAAGCTTCTCCCACTGGCGAACGGGGCTTTCGGTGTTCACAATCATATCAGCCGCGCTCCGGGCATCCCAAAACCCCTTCAACCACCACAGCAAGCCAACGGACCCAGCGGCAATCAAAACAAAAGCAAATACGGCGAAAATCCATAAACGTTTCGTCCGACCCTGAAGACGTTTTATTCGATTTTTGACATGACCCTCGGCCTTCTGAAGATCCATCAACACTTCGGTCGAAACCGAATGGCCGATATCCTGAAAGTCTTGGCGAAAACGCCTCAATTCATTCTGCTCCTCAAGGTAGATTTCCAAAGTTTTCTGACCCGCAACCTCTGCCTGTTGCATTTCGGCCACCCGATTCTTGAACCGCCCGACAAGGTTTTCCAACTCTCGTTCGGCCCGTGCTTCATCGGCCAGTTCCTCGGCCCATTCCTTATACTCGTTATAGACGTTCACGTCATCGGGATCGAGCTCACCCTCGAGGTTATGTTCCTGAGCTAGCTCAAAAAATTCCCCGATCGAGGCAAGTGAACCCTTCCAGTCCTCCGATGACTTGAAGGTCGCCAACTCAACTAGAATCTCCTCCATTCGCAACTTGGCCAAACGTCGGTTCACGTTATCACGAACGGCTAGAGCGTTTTCCCACTTGTCCCCCTTGGGCATAACCACCCAACTGGTGTCCTCCACCTCCATCATGAGATCAAGAAATTCAGGTTCACGTCCCGCTTGGATCAGATCGTCGATCTCGTCCATCTTCTGCTCGAGGATCTTAACGCTGAGCTGCCCGAAATGACGACGAGCCGCAGCGTGATCGGGATTCGCCTTCAGGATCATCTTGAGAATCTTGAAGGTTTTCTCTTCGTCCCGACTTCGGGCGGCCGTTCTGTATTCGCGGAAGAGCGGACTGTCCTCCGAGATCTCCTTATCGTAGAGGCCATTGAGCAAATCCACGTGATCTTCAGCCCAATTCGGTCCTAGGTATAGCCCCTTCTCCTCACATAATGACTTCCACTTCGTCTCGTTGGCGAAAGAAAGTTTCTCCATCAGGTTAAGAACATCCGGCGGCTGTTCCGCCAATTCGCGCGCCGCAAAATCCTTGCCTGAACGAATAAGCGTGACGCAATGGTCGAGACGCTCGTCTATCTTGGTTCGAAACTTTTCATACTCCTTGGCCAGAGAGTGTAATACAGGGTCGGTGGCACCTTCGCGAAGAGCCTTTTCAATACGGTCGATTAGTCTATCAATATTCACGGCATTTGGGGAGAGAATCTATCAATAATGAATCAGTTCAGCGGAAAGTGACAAGGTCGGAAACTCGATCCCAAGTTACAGGCTGGCGAGCAACAGGTGGATTAATCTTAAATAAAGCTAGAGCCCATTTTTCTGCGACTAATCGTTGCCTCGATTGTAGGATCTGGCTGCCACCGGCACGGAATGCGGCATCACGGGCAGCCTTCAACTCGATAAATTTAGCATTCATACGCTTCAGCCATTGATCATACTGAGACAGTTTAGCTCGTTCCTGACTAAAACGAGCGACCGCAGCAGCATCCGACATAAGCTTCAAGGCCTTAGAGTATTCCTGCCAGACAAGCTTGTCGGATGGAATGGATTGGGAAGCATGCTCCAGGTATGCTTTGTTGAACTTTGTGAATTTTTGTCCGACTTCCTTTCCTTTCGGCTGCTCTCCCATACGCAAGATTTCTTTTTGAAGCTTTCCAAGAAGTCCTTTTTCAGGTTCCTGGGAATCAAAGGACTCTCGAACCTGCTGTAATTGCCCAGCCAAGTTCGTGTCCTTCATACCGAAAATTCTCTCAACGTGCATGAAGAAATTCACCAAGCGAAAAGCGATGTCCACGTCATGGTCCGCTCGTTCCGCATTATAGCGAAAACCGTCCATAGGGCGTTCCGCTTCTTCCTTTAGTTTGGTAGCAACCGTTCGCCAAAATTGACCAAGAGATTGCTCACTTGCATGAAAACTTTTGGGATCGCTAAGACCAATAAACTTTTTTCGGAAAGTTATGGTTTGAGGATCATCCCATCCAAATGTTTGCTGAGCAAACTTCGTTGTGACCTCAAGCAGGTATTCGCCATAAGAAGAACCTAAAGAATAATCGGTCGACTTGGCGGCATTGCGACCGAACATACGCAAGTTGTCGTAAACTTGGGGGTTAGGCAAGGTAGCCGACAACCTTTTCATTTCAGCATCGTACTTCGCAATTTCCGACTGAAAGGATCCGACGAGGGAAGCAAAATACTCAACGTCCATCTTGACCTCGCTAACGGGCTGTGGACCCTGATGAGGCATCACGATAGCTTTGGGAAAGCCTTGAACGTATCCCATGACAAAAGCAGATGCGGAGGGCATGCTCGGCGAGAAAAAAACATCCGGACGGGCAGTTCCCCCTGCTCCCAACGCAGGAACCAATGCGAGAGAATGGGATTCATTCTTGCCCTTGGTCAAGACATGAAAGTTTTGTCCATAAGCCCATGACGGGAGAAACCTCAATGTTGAACCAGAAAGCTTCAACTGCTCGCCTCTCGGGACTGGAGGATACCCCAGTTCGGCGACAAAATGCTTATTTGAAACAAAATATAAATCCACACAACTGTCTGTTCCCTTGGGAATGCGAAGAACGAATCCACGGTCGGCTGCATTCTTCGCCATGTCCGCTGAAAAGTCGATTTCCACAGAAACTCCCCTCTTGACGTTGAATTCCAATGAATAAATGGAGCGGCTAGTTCCTACGGTCTTCAAGCTAAAGCGAGCCTGACTCTCAGGATCGACCCGATCGGCTTCAACTTCGACTGCAAATGGCTCAAAATCATCCGCAGCATCTGCAAGATTGTAAAAGGATTGAGGTCCGTGAAAGTCCGTCTGCCAAACATGAGCTTGCTCGACGTCAATAAAAGCTCTCATGAGTGCGTCGAAAAGGCTCGAAAACGACGGTTGCTCGAATTTCACTGATCCACTGCTCGGAAGATCAAGTTGCCAACGCACTGGTTTTCCCGGCAATGTTTTGGCCGGCAACCACAAGACGTAAGCAGATTCCGGAGTTCGAACCAAGGGGCCCGAAGGATCGGGTCCCACGGGAACAATGGCGACGGGAGCGGCAGGTATAGTAAAATCGAGAAAAGTAATTCGATCGCCGTCCACTTTTGCATCCAACTTCAAGTCCTTCCCCCCCGCATCTAAAAAAGCGACCAAGTTACGAATGCGCTCCTCCTCTTCTTCCCTGAACTGATAAGGTAAGCTGCGGACGCCATCCACCTTGATTTCCACAATACGCTGATCAGGCAAGATTCGGGCGGCGTCCGGGGCATTAAGTACCATAGTTTTGGGAACCCCCGTCGGCTCAGGGCGAACCGGATCAACCGGATCGGTACTGATTCCAGGAATTGATATTGGATCAATGCCTACAATACGTCCTTCTTCCAGACGCAGATTGAGAGGAACTTCCATGGTCGGGTTTTCATTTAAAGCCGCCACTAACTTCTCTATTTGCTCACGGAGTTCAGGCTGGTCGGATGGAAGCTCGTAGGTGAGTTCGCCCTTCGAAGGAATATTGAAAGTGGCGATGTCTCTATCCAGACTGACTGCGTTCTGTCCTGAGATATTCCCTTTAAACGGTTCGCCTATCGCTTGCACTGCAGGAGCATCGTCCAGAGTCTCTATTGCCAACCTGCCGGCCTCGTTCCGCACTACGGTAACTTGCAACTGATCGTCAGATTCGAGACCTTCGAGGAAATCGCCGTAATCGTCCTGTTGTTGTTCAGTTAGGTTAATCGTAATGGGCTCGGGACTGCCTGCATCCAATTTAATCCAGTTCATGTATTTGTGCTTTTCTCTCAACACGACTACACCGGGTCTGCCCACCATCAAGGTGGCCCCTTCGACCACTGGTTTCTCGTTAAGTAGATCTGGTGTGACATCGGGATCGGGAGATACAATGGGAGGGTTATCCGGATCGGGTTCATCCCCATTTTTATTGAGGAAGTCACCTAAGTTATAGGCTAAGCCGACAACCAGACCGACAAGCAAACATAGAGCTGTCGAAATAACCGCCAACTGCATGAGCCACGGACGTTTTTTTCGCTTCTTGCCTGCAGATGATCCATCCTGTGCGGAAACGGTGGAACCCCCAGGTGCAGCCGATGCCGTGTAACTGGACGCCGCTTGCTGGAACTGAACCATTTCCCGATCGGAAAACGCCTTTGGAGCCTTGGCTCGAGTTTTGGGGGATTTAGCCCCGGACGCTTTCGCCTTGGGCCCCTTGCGAGCAATGTGAGCAAGATCGTCGTCGATGGGGTCGACAACCTTGCTCTGGGCAAAATCACGAAGATCCAAGTAGTTGGGGCTCCCCCCCTGCTTCATGCGCTCGGCAACAGGTTGCCCGCGGGCTCCGATCCAGGAGAACATCTTGGCATCATCGTTTTCTTGCAGAAAGGTGGTGAAAGAATAGTCCCAAGCATCGAGCGACAGTTTGTGCAGGGCGGAGGACTCGGCAAACAGCTTGAGAAGGCTTTCCTCTTGACCGGGATGCACCTCCAACAGCACGGGCTTTTTCATGCTCGGCGAAACGAGAATAGCGGCGTTGCCCGGATCATTGGTAGCCGCTAGCCAACCATTGGCAGGAATTAATGCGGGAGACTTAAAGAGGCTGAGGTCTACCTCCTCGGAATCCTCGAGGTAGCGCGGACCTTCCTCCCATTTAGATTTCCAACCGTTCCAATTAGCGAGAATTTCCGCAGGGGATGGAACGGTAGCAATCTCAAAGCTGTCGAGAATAAGATGGTGGGCGATATAATTCGTACGATTAGTATAGTCGAGGCCGGCGTCACTGATACGGCTGATGACAAAAAATTCCTCCGAGCCCAAGGCCAGTTTTCGAAAGAGAGCGACCTTAGCCTTGGGGCCATCACCCTGCTGGTTGTAGTCGTAGACGCTCAGACGCTCCAGTTCCCTGACAAGTCGACTGCGAATATCCTTGTGACGGGCAACCGTACAATACCCTGACCTACCAGGTTCCAAGCCTTGAGGGGCACTGGTGAAAATCAGTTGGCGGGCCATGATTTGGCTAGTGGTCTGCCGTTAACGGCCCTATGCCGGTTCGGGTGCCGGTATCAATTCAGGTTCGACTTGGGAAAGAGCCCAGAGAGTGGGAACTTCGACCATCACAGGATCCAACTTGTCGGGATCGGGAGCGATGAATTCTTGATCACCATTTTTGTAGGTGGTCGGGCTATGCCCAAAAGCGCTTACGGGAAAATAGCGAACATTTCTCGAAAGCGTTTCAGCATTTGCCACTATTCCAGGATGCATATCGATCATGTAATCTCGGAGGATCTCGGAGTTGGAATCTATGATTTCTTGAATCAATTTTTTGTCTTTTATCGGCCACTGGATGCGCTCCCAATCCAATTGGTCTTTCAGAATATCGCATTTGCCGATCATTACTGCAACCGGCACGTCGATTTTGTCGGCGATACTGATATTCTGGTTCTGCTTAACACGAACCTCCAACTCGGCCATAATAATGTCCTGCTGGTCGAGACGTTTACCCTTTTTATCCAGTGCAAATTGGGGATCGTCGTGCCCGCGCAACATGCGACGAAACTCGGGACTTGCTATCGGGTCGAAGAGGAAGAAGATGCCCGACGAACTGGCGACGTGAAGGGTGCCGGGGGACTCCTCGTTAGCGATTCCCGGCTCAAAATGCTCACCAGCGTTGTCGTAGAAGATAATGGAACAGTCATGCCCACCGCCTCGAGGGTCGGAAAGACTGTAGACAAAGGGCTTTGGCAGAGCAACCACGCGATCGTGACGCTCCAACCGTTCGTACATTTCTCCCTCCAACTGTGTCTTGATGAGCATGGATTCCGCAGGATCCGTTCCGGCAAAAAGGCGATTCTTCATAGAATTCAGAATTGCGTTAAAAGCGGGATCAGCATCACGGAAGGCGATGCCAAATTCACGAAACATCGTTCGCTGAAGTTGCCGCACCAGAACGCTCAAATAATAAGATTTCCCTGCACTTGGCGCCCCCACTATCGAAAAAATGTGGTGGGTTACGTCCATGAAGCCGGGAGGCAACTTATGATGACAGTGCGGGCAAGCGACGTCCGTAGTGGGTAAACCCATGGCGTCCATGGCTTGTCCCTTGGAGTTGAACTCAGTGGGGATAAAGCGAAGCATGGCGTCCTCCCCGAGTTTACGATCACCACGTAAATCTTCGTGGGTCGCAATGCTAAGAACATCGGAACGGTCGAACCTCAACCAACAAATGGGGCATGTAAATTCACCTCGATCCGGATCAACTACGATCTCTTCCTCGTAGATGGCTTCCTCTTCTTCCTCTTCTTCTTCGAGTTGGAGGAA
>JABHOU010000667.1 GCA_018695085.1 Opitutia bacterium
GACGAGGAACCGGTGGACAACAATTGGCCCGAACTGCGGGAGGCCCAAACCCTAACACTCGACAAGCTGAAAAACGTGGGCGAAGCGGTCATCATCGACGTAGGAGAAGGTAGGGACATTCATCCCCGCAACAAGCAGATCGTGGCCAACCGACTGGTCCGGAACGCGCTGGCCAAGGATTACGGAATGCAAATCCCCCACCAGAGTCCCCGTTGCAAGTCGATGGAAACCAAAGCGGGCAAGGTTATCCTCACATTCGATCACGTCGGAACCGGCCTCTATACCTTTGACGTCCGCGAGCCTGTCGGATTCGCAATCTGCGGGAAAGACAAGAAATTCGTCTGGGCCAAGGCAAAGCTCACGGGCAAGGACAAGGTCGAAGTATGGGCGGAAGAAATCGATCAACCCGTAGCCGTCCGCTATGCTTGGTCAAACAACCCCGTTTGCAACCTTTACAGCAAGACCGGATCCGTTACCTTACCCGCAACCCCCTTTCGCACCGATGACTTCCCCATGGTCACCGAGGGAAAATAAGACTAATCCCGCCCACAACCCATGAAAACTTCACTCGCAATCGCCATCTTGGTCTGCCTCTCTGGCCTGCTTCAAGCAAAACCCTCTTTGGAGGTCGTACTGGATGCCTCCCAGGTAAAGAACCCCTTTGGTGTCGCCTTCGATGAAGATGGCAACGCCTTCGTCGCCGAGTTCATGGGAGGGCGTGTTCACAAACTAACGACGGATGGAAAGCTCACTACGATTTCCGGCAACGGCGAAAAGGGATTCGCCGGAGATGGTGAAGATGCCAAGAAAGCGGTTTACCATGGGATGCACAACATTGTGAGAACGACCAATGGAGACCTCTATATTTCAGATTCATTCAACAACTTGATTCGCAAGATAGACGGCAAGACGAACCTCGTCTCCACCATAGCCGGCATACCCGGGAAGAAGGGCTTCTCCGGGGACGGAGGCCCCGCCACCAAGGCCCTGTTATCCAATCCAATATCCATCAGCCTCACTTCCGACGAAAGTACTTTGCTCATCGCCGACATCCGCAACAGGCGTATTCGCAGTATCGACCTGAAGACCGGCACAATAAAGACCCTCGCCGGCAACGGGGAGAAGGGCAAACCCAAGTCAGGTGAGAAAGCCACCGAGCAACCGCTGGCCGATCCGCGAGCCTCCGTGATGGACGCCAAGGGCAACCTCTACGTACTCGAGCGAAATGGCAACGCTCTCCGGATCGTGCGTCCGAACGGAAGCATTTTCACCTTAGCCGGCACAGGAAAGAAGGGCACCCAAGACGGCCCCGCCAAGCAAGCGACTTTCTCCGGTCCCAAGCACCTTTGCCTCGACGACCAAGGCAAAGTCATCATCGCAGACGACAACAACCACCTCATTCGTCTCTATGACCCGAAAACCAAGACGGTGTCCACCATACTCGGTGGAGAAGCCGAACCCAAAACTAAACTGAATCGACCCCACGGCGTTACCATCGCACCCGACGGATCCCTTTGGGTAAGCGACAGCTGGAACAACCGTGTTGTGATTTTAAGAAACTACCAACAATGAAGAACGTCATCCAATTTCTCGCCCTCTTTTTCACCTCGGCCACGGCCACTCAAGCCGCCGACCTCCCCAACATCCTCTGGCTGACCAGCGAGGACAACGGACCACACTTAGGATGCTATGGCGACGAATACGCCACCACGCCGAATCTAGATATTCTGGCGTCCAAAGGAATGATTTACACCCGGGCAATCTCCAACGCTCCCGTTTGCGCTCCCGCTCGGACGACCATCATATCGGGCATGTATCCGCCTTCCACCGGTTCCGAGCACATGCGCAGCATGACAAGCCTGCCCGCTGGCTATAAAATGTATCCAGCCTACCTGCGAGAGCTGGGTTACTACTGCACCAACAAGTCTAAGGAAGACTACAACTTGCGCAAGGAAGGTGAGGTTTGGAATGAAAGCGGAGGAAAAGGTCACTGGAGGAACCGCCCCGACAAAAAGAAACCTTTCTTCGCCATTTTCAACTACACCGTCTGCCACGAGAGCCAAATCCGGAAGCGTCCACACAACCAAGTCCATGACCCTGCCAAGGTCCGCGTGCCCGCCTACCACCCCGACCATTCCGAGGTGCGCAAGGACTGGGCCCAGTACCACGACAAGTTGACCGAGATGGATCGACAGGTCGGGGCTCAACTCAAGGAGCTAAAGGACGCAGGTTTAGCCGAGGACACTATCGTTTTCTACTACGGCGACCATGGTTCGGGAATGCCCCGCAGCAAGCGTTGGCCGTTTTTCTCCGGTCTCAACGTTCCGCTCATCGTGCATGTCCCAGAAAAATGGAAGCACCTGGCCTCCTCAGATTACAAAGTTGGAGGCAGCAGCGACCGTCGGGTTGGTTTTATCGATCTCGCGCCTACCTTGCTAAGCATAGCGGGAAAGAAACCTCCGGCGCACATGCAAGGGCACGCTTTCATGGGCAAGCACGAGGCACCCGCCCAAGAGTACGGCTATGGCTTTCGCGGTCGCATGGACGAACGCTACGACATGGTGCGCAGCGTGGTCGGCAAGCGCTACATGTACATTCGGAACTATATGCCTCACAAATTGTATGGCCAACACGTAGGCTACATGTTCGTCACCACCACGACTCAGGTATGGAAACGTCTCTACGACGAAGGCAAACTGAACGACGCACAGAGTCACTTTTGGAGAACCAAACCAGCCGAAGAACTGTACGATCTCGATAAAGACCCCGACGAAGTGAACAACTTGGCCGGTTCCAAGAACCACAAGAAGATCCTGGACCAAATGCGAAAGGCTCACCGGGAACACATTACCAAAATACGCGACGTAGGGTTTCTGCCCGAGGGCGAGATACATTCACGGTCCAAAGGCTCGACCCCATACGAGATGGGACACGACGACAAGAAGTACCCATTCGAAAAGATTTACACCGCCGCCGACATTGCCTCCTCCATGCGGAAAACCGATCTTCCCAAGATTGCGGAACTGCTGGAAGATTCTGATCCAGCAGTCCGCTATTGGGGGGCATTGGGTCTCCTCATGCAGGAAAAGGCGGGAGTCAAAAAAGGGCATGCCAAACTGCTGAAAGCCCTATCCGACAAATCGCCTTACGTACGAGTGATCGCAGCCGAGGCCATGGGTAAATACGGTTCCAAGGAAGATGTAGCCAAGGCCGTCGACACGCTTGGCAAGGTAGTCGATCCAATCAAGAACGGTTGCTTCCCCTCGATGCTCGCGATGAACGCCATCGACCACTTGGACGACAAGTCGAAATCACTTATCCCTCTGATCCAATCCATGCCCCGAACGCCGACTGAGGTGGACAAACGCTTTCAAGGTTATGTCGGACGCCTCGTCGACACCACCCTCAAGGAACTCGGAGCAACTGGCCAATCAACGCCCACACCCAAGAAGAAAAAGGACCGCAAGAAGGATCAGAAAAAGTAATCGAGCTTAGATCATACAGGGCAAAAGGACCCCATCCTTCATGCCGTGAATGATTTTTTTGTCGGCGGGGCAAAAGGTGGCGAGAGCTCCGAAAAGTCGAGCCTCTCCGTTCTTCACGAAATAGTACGGGCTTAGTCGTAGTCGACCTTCCATGGGCTGTGTTTCGCCTGTCTCCTCGTAGACGTCGTGACGTAGGCGAGCAGGCTTTCTGAATTCCTGAAGCACTTGAACGGGTTCGGGA
>JABHOU010000458.1 GCA_018695085.1 Opitutia bacterium
CCAGCGGGGCAACATGCCGCCCGAGGATGCCAAGCAACCCAAGGCGAAGGAAGGCCAGGCGTTTCTTGCTGAGGCGATTGGGTCATTGACGAGGTACGAAGTGGACGCGAAGGGCGCGCTCGATGCAGGACTGGGGCTGTGTTTCCGCTGAATCATTCGAAGTCGGGGCGGGTCAGCCGTTGCTCTCCATGCGCTTGTTCGGCTTGTTCGAATCCTATTTTCGCTCCTCCTGTGCTCCAAGAAAACGCTGATGAAGCCGCCAGTTGTTTCGCAGCACCGTGGCTGCCAGTTCTTCATACGGAGTTCCATCAACCTGAAGCAGGCCCTGCTTGAGAATCTTCAGTTCGCCTTGATAGCGATCGATATACTGGCAGCGGTTGTATCCAATCAGGTAACGAGTAGAGAACCCGTCCTGCAAGAACCTAGCATGTGCCCCCCCCACACTGGCGATGTCAGGCAACGTCTTCCACATTACATTGGAGTGTTCAGGCGTGGTGAAACTTACTTGGTGGTCACAGATCATCACCGGTTTCTTCGTCTCCCGATAAGCCCGCTCAAAGTCCGTTTCAGAGAACAAGGACCCACCAGGCTGAACTGATAGAACATCAATCCACGGTAGCGCTTCCTGGATGACCCGCCAAGGCATCGCAGTGCCAGAGTAGCGCTCTCCGAATACCAACGTATTCGGAGCCAGTTTCCGAGTGAGGGGCCCAATGTGGGAATAGACCTCGCGGGCGATGAGCACCAAAAAGTCCTGGTCCGAAACGTTTGCGCCGTTCTCACGGAGAAAACGCTCGTAGCGCCTTTTGCCGGGCGCATCATCTGGCAGTTCGCGGATGGCATCCACCCAAGTCTTGCCGGCCACACGCTTGGCTTGTTTGAGATCCCATGCGGGCATGTCTGTCCAGTAGATGCCGATACGGTTCGGATGATCAGGGAATCGCTTTGCCATCTGCTCAAGTTCGTTGCGGGCCGATTGCTTCCAACCATCGCTGAACACATCAGGGAACCTGATCTGCTTGCCCTGCCACGAGCTGACTTTGCTTGTCGGCTGACAGGAGGCAAAGTGAGGTAGCAGCTTCCGGGTGCTGGGATGCGAGTCATAGCCAAGGCTGTTGTAGCCCCATTTGCGGAAATGGGAAACCAGCTCCGTATTCGCCTTTCCCCAATCGTTATCGAGGTTCTGGCGGAGATGGTCGTGCTTCGACTGATCCGGCCGGGAAAGGCCGCCGGTGTGGGTCACTCCGACCGACAGGAATCCATGGCCATCCGGTGTCACCAGGAAGTAGCGATCCTCAATGACTTGTAGATGAAACCTTCCGGTTGCTTCGCCCTTGATCGAGAGATACCCGCCATATCGATCAAAGCCATCTCGGTCGGGAAAGACTCCAGCAGACAGGAAGACAGCGATCAGAAGGACAAGAGGGAAGAAGGTAATCAGTCGTTTATTCATTGGATGTAATCTTACCTTAATTCGGAGTTCCTAGTGCGGAATCAGCTGCGATCGCTGGCATCATTTGAGTCATTCTTTCGGCGAACTTATATTATTCGTTATTTTTATCATGTAGAAAACTAAAAGTTCCAAAGGGATGTATGGCAATGGCTATCAGGCAAAAAAGTGATGCAAAGATGCTTACTCATGTCAGATATTTACCCAATAAAACCAATTACTGAATCATGGTATAGGTATTCGAGTTCAAAGAAACGATTCTTCTATTTATCGATCCGGATGCGTATGTTCCTGAACTCGACATTGGTGCCCTTGCCGTGGTCCTGTAAGGCGATCCATCCCTTGGAGGTGGAATACTTTTCATCATGATCCGTAAGTTGGGAAAAGACCACGCCGTTGATCTTTTGAATAACAGTCGGTCCCTTGGCGATGACCACCAAGTCATTCCAACCGTCTTCCTTGTAGGCGGACTTCACTTTGTCGGGATCCGCCACTTTCTTGATGCTCTTGGTTCCATCCTTAGGCGGTTTTGAAAACCGAACGGTTTCCGACTTGGTCAACGATGTTAAAAACGAAGGGCCGGAACTTGCGAAAACTTTCAAGCGAGGAAGTCAAAAGTCTTTCGACTTCCTTTAAATAGAGGGACATTCCCCTCTGGACTTGCTTTCATTCGACGTGGATCGTCGCATGCTGTCGCATATCGTCGAAAGATGGGGTGGTCTCAGCGAGGAGTTGAAGAGGGCGGTCTTGGCGGTGGTGGAGAATGGATGATTTACACTCCTTCGGCTTTCAGTATGTCAAGTTTGTCGAAGTTCATCTTCCTGTCCTTGCCTCCAACCCTTGCGTCGGTCTCAGCCGATTCGTTCCAAGCCCTAATCTCCTCGGGTTCCACACAAAAAAAGGCAACATTCTCCAGACACCACTTGGCGTATGAAATATCAGTTTTCATCATTTCCTCCACTGTCCTCCCGACAAATTGTTTTCCAAAGTCGATTCTATCCATCAGGTCATAAGCTCTGAGTCTGGGTTTTTTACTTCGATCGACCATCACCGTTCTTCCCGCCTCTGACAAAGGGGAAGATGAACGACGAGTAAAATCTCGCTTTCTCCCGCACTTGCATTCCATGGATATTTGCAAGTCATCCGAATCAACACCCCAGTAGTCATGGAGATCGAAGTTTCTGGTTCGCCATCCGCAGAAACTGCATTCGTTCGAGAGATACCCTCTTCTA
>JABHOU010000067.1 GCA_018695085.1 Opitutia bacterium
CGATGATCGCACAGCCTTCTCTCTTCTCAAAGTCTCTTAAGGTTTTGGTAACTGCTTCTCGATTAACTCCGCCGCAATAAATGATTAGTTCGGGCTTCTTTACCCACTTGTCTCCTGCGACTCCCATGAAGTGATGTTTTGCGAAGTGCACTTGACCCTTCGATGGCGCAGCGAGGTATCGAGCGAAAAAAAGAGCTTGTCTGGCTTTTTGCGAAGAAGATGAAACATTTCCCGTTATGCGGGAGGTAACATTGGCCAATTCGGGAAGATCGTGTATCTTGAGGCCGAATTGTTTTGCGGTTGTATTCCAAAGGAAGCCAGCTTGCACGATATCTGAGGCGACGACCGCCGCCGCCGCATCGGTCACGCGTGGCGAGGCAGTTTTCTTTGCTGCATCGAACATTTCCCATTTACCGAGGTTTTCAAGAGTGGCCTTTGTTGTTTTTCCGACACCGGCAGCTTCATTGCAAAGAACAAAGGGCACTTCCAGTTCGAGGAATTCATCCAATGATGAAAAGGATAAATTTGCTTTTGGGCTTGTGGCTAGAACGAGACTGAAAGAGGCCAACTGAATTGATTCGGCAGTAAGTCCTTTTTCTCGAGCTCGTTTGGAGAAAGATAGATCGGCAGGGATATAAAGGTCAGCGCGGGATTTGTTGCTGTCCCGGTCCAGTTGTAATTTGCCCTCAAGCGCACCACTTGAATCGTAGTCGAGTGTTATCTTTACTCCGAATTCTTTCTGAAAAGCGATAGCTGCTTCTTCCACGGGCTTGCGAATCCCTGCTGCGCAATAGACGATCAAGTCTGTGGGCGAGGTTTCCTCTTCGGGGAACTTGTTCCATACCACGATCATCGAGGCTAGAACGAAAATGGATACTAGCGACAAAGTGACTCCGCCATACCACGGTGTTCGCCAACGCTTGTCTTTGTTCGGATTGAAAGGTTTCACAGGCTCCCGAATCTAAGGGATTGATAGGCTGTCCATCAATTGAAAAAGGGTAGATTCTTCTAACTGCACACGAGGCAGTCTATCCTGCGTTTAACGTCGATTTTTCTTATACTGAGTCGGTCGGCGTCGATAAGCATCATTTTTCCTTGGCTAGCTGAGCCAAAACCCGCGATCATCTTTAAACCCTCCATAACCCCGATGTTTGCAACGAGGGCGGAAACTGCTCCAAACACGGGGAACCGCCGTTTCCAGTGGGGTGGCGTTTCAGGGAACAGGCATGCCAAGCAAGGGGTTTGGACCGGTACGATTGCCATGACGTGTCCTTCGAGGCTGTACATTGCGCAATCGACCATGGGTTTGTTTTGTCGTACGCACTCCCGGTTCATCAGAAATCGTTCCTCGAAAAGCGGTGCGCTGGAGAAGACGACGTCGGCTTTACTCACGAGCGTCGCCGCATTGGTTTCGCTGAAATTTTCGTTATGAATCTCCACCTCTACTTTTGGATTAAAGGCGGCAAGAGTTTTGGCGGCGCTTTCTACGCGTGGTTTCCCCAGCCCTTCCCATTGCATGAGGATTTGTCGATTCAGGTCATCCTTTCGCAGGTTGCCGGCGTGGGCCAAGATGAGTTTGCCGATGCCGGCTGCTGCTAAGGCGAAGGCGATGGGGCCCCCAAGTCCACCGATTCGGGATACAAGTGCAGTTGTGTTTCGAAGCTTCTCTTGGCCTTCTTCGCCGAACCCGGCCACATCCAGTTGCCATTCGTAAATGGCGCGATCTTCTTCAGTCAGCATGGAGGCAGTCTAATTCCTGTAAAGAATGGGGATAAGGCAAAAGGTAAGGAAATTTGATATTCATTAGGTTCTAATTTTTTTCGTAAGTTGTCCAAGTTCCTTTGTCGTAGTTCCAAAACTGCCGCGCATTTTCTCTGGCCTTGTAGTAAAGCCATTCCGATGTGGAGTGACGGTAGAAAAACGGGAAAAGTGAGCTACCCGTGTAAAGCCAACCAAGTTGGCCGTCCCACATCCATAGAGCCGATTCGTCGGCACCCGAAACGAATAGCCATCCGTGCTTGAGATGATAAGCCCATCCATCTCCATTATCATAAAAATCTCCGAACCACTGGGAACTTTTAAATCCCGCAGAGAAGGTGTTCGTTGTGAGGTCGGACCATGGGGAAGCGGCTTTAGCTTCTTCAATTTGCAGCACTAACTTGTAAGTCGAAGTCGACGGTCCTTGAAGATTTGCCCAACGGTACCCCTTGATTTCAATTTCGTATTCACCTCCCGAGGGAAGGGTTCCGGAGATGGTCGGACTGTTCTTGTCACCATTGAAAGTCAATCCATTAGGCAAACCAGAAACCAAATAGCTCTGCGCTTCGTATCGAAGAGTGTAAAAGCGAAAAGTATATGC
>JABHOU010000423.1 GCA_018695085.1 Opitutia bacterium
CTCGGTGGCTTGGACGGTTTGGCCCTGATGAGCTTGATCCTCAAGCGTCGGCCTGACTGCAAATTGTTGGCCAACTCTATTTTGGCACGTTTCGATGCCTTTCGTCCCTTCCTCATCCCTGTCGATGTCCTGGGAGAGGAAAACGCATCCACTAAAAATGCTTCTGCGTTAAAAGGAGCCATCAAATGGATGAGGAACGGTGGCTGTTTGGCGGCTTTCCCCGCTGGTCAGGTTTCCAATTGGAGACTGGGGACTCGTTGCGTGTCTGATCGAGCGTGGAATCCGGCGGTTGCAGCCATCGCGAAAAAAACCAATGCCTCGGTGGTCCCGGTTTTTTTCGAAGGACGTAACAGTGCTTGGTTTCAAGGGGCTGGCTATCTGCATCCTCGATTACGTACTATGTTACTTGGAAGGGAGTTGTGGAATCGTCGAGGGTCTATGATTAGGGCACGGGTTGGTGAGCCTCTCGCACCCTCCCGTGTGAAGAATTTCTCCGGAGTTGAGGATTTGAACGACTATCTTCGACTCAGAGTGGAGGCTTTGCGTGGCACGGCAAATCAACCTAAGCGGCGAATAGAGAAAAAAACTCTCGAGCCTCTCGCGAAGAATCCATTGCCCGAGGACGTGGCGCGAGAGGTTCGGAACCTGCCGGAAGAGGCGGAACTGGCTCGCAAGGGAGATTTTGTAGTCTATTCGACGCAAGCTGCGAAGATACCGAACATTATGGGCGAGATTGGTATTTTGCGTGAGATGACTTTCCGGGACGTGGGGGAGGGGACGGGCAAGAGCATCGATCTGGATTCCTTTGACGATTACTACCACCAGCTTTTTGCGTGGGACGGGAAGGCTCGGAAAATTGTCGGAGGTTATCGCTTGGCGGTGACCGAAGAGGTGCTTCGGGAAAAAGGTCGGAAAGGGCTTTACGTAAGTAACCTGTTTTCACTGAGGAAGAGCTTTTACAAGGCCATGGGACCTGCGGTGGAATTGGGACGTTCTTTCATTCGACCCGAATACCAACGCAAGTTATCGTTGCTTGGTTTGCTTTGGCGGGGAATCGGCGAATTCATTAACCGTCGACCCACTTGCTGCGTACTCTATGGCCCAGTTAGCATATCGGCGGATTACGCGCCAATCTCTCGCAATCTCATGGCGCGTTTCCTTCGCCGCAAGGAATGGTCTCCGAATATGGCCAGACGAGCTCGGGCAAAACATCCTTTTCGCGGTTCGCATTTGCCGTTGGCCTTGAAGCGCTGGGTGCGGGACGAGGGACGTAGCATTGAGGAGATTTCTGCAATCGTTTCCAGTGTGGAGCAGGATGGCAAGGGAGTGCCGGTGTTAGTGAAGCATTACCTTAAATTAAATGGCTCCTTTGTGAGCTTTGGCGTGGACCCGGACTTTGCCAATGCCCTCGATGGACTCATTGTGGTGGACATGCGGGACATGACCGATGCTCACCTTCGGCGTTATTTGGGAGAGGAAGGGATGAAGCGGATGACCCGAGCTCGCGAAGAAAGGCAAACGAACTACTTAAATTAACAGCAATAAAGGAACTAGACATGAAGAAATCAAAAATATCTGTAACCATACTTTTTTCGTTGGCGATTATCTTAATCGTTGGCGGTTGTCGGACTCGATCGATATCGAGCATCAGTGGTCATTCCGGGCGCGACGGCTACCGAGGAGAATTAAATGAACTTTCTGTACTTGGAGTTCGAACCGATGATAATGTTACCGATACCGACATTTCTGACGTTCTTGCTAGCAGAGAAGGAAAGCCTGTGGCATTGAAGCGTGGAGATGTTCTCGCCGTCATACAATCGGGAGCTCGTTTTCCGGACAAAGAGATGTCGGATTCGCTCGAGACTCTTTCAAAAGTCGTGCCTTTGTCGGGGGTTCCTCCCAAGGAGCAACATTTGCATGGACGGGAGCAAAAAAACAAAACCCCTATCCGTATCGACCGTTCCCTCCGTATGGCGGCTGCTAAAGGAGGGGCCAACAAGTTGCTTGTATATTGGGGTATTCTCGAGTCTGCGGCAGAACCCGAACAGGCGGCTAAGCAACTTTCCTGGGTTCCCTTGTTGGGTCGAGTCATCCCTGATGAAACTCAGCATGTCCAAATGCGAGTCAAGGCAGCCTTGATAGACGTTGCGACCGGAAACTGGACGATGATTCGTACCGAACCGATGCAGGATAAGCGAATGAGTTCACGACTGACTCGAGACAGTTCCGACCTGAAGCAGATCATGAGGCTTAAGGAAAAAGCCTATGCTCAATTCGCTGAAGATCTGAAAACCCGATTCCTCTTGTGATTTTACAAGGAGATCATCGATCACCTTAACTATCCAAGTGGCCAAGATGGCGTTCAGGCGAGATCTTGTCCCGGACGAGTTGCTTGAGGGTTTTTACGTCGGGAAAACCTCCGTCTCTTTTTCTGCACCAAATCAATTCTTCTCCACAGGTAATTCTGAAACGACCTGATTCCGTCCGGCAAGGGCGTAGGCAGACCTCGTCGATTTCCGTTTCGAAGGTCGTCAGGATTTCCTGAGCCATCCAGGATGACCTCAGGAGCCAGCGGCATCCCGGGCAATATTCAATTACGACGTTCGCTTGCATTGGTTTTTCCGATGATTTCATTGGATCGGGTTGGATTGGTTTTCTTGTTGTCTTTCCTTGACGAAGTTTTCGGGAGATATCCCGTAGACTGACTTAAAAGTCCTTGAAAAATGAAAGGGATTCTCGAAGCCGAGTTCAAACGCGACGTTTTTGACAAGCTTTCCGGAGTTTAGCAGCAGAGAGACTGCATGACCCATTTTAAGGCGGATCAGAAACCGATAGGGGGTGTCCTTGTGAAACCTTCTGAAAATTCTCGATAGATAGGCGGCATCGATGTTCACTTCGTCGGCAAGTTGTTCAATGGATTTGATGGTGAAGTAATTTCTCCTCATATAACGCAAAGTCCGGTGATAAGTGTCCCATGACCGAGACTCAGATTGAGTCAATCCGTTTGATTTTTCGGAAATCTTGAGAATCAGCGCTTTGGCCAGAGAGTTGCAAATCTCCACCCCATGCTCGGATTCAAGGTTGGCGTTGCTGAGGATGAGCTCAAAAAGTTCCATAATTTCTCCAAGGGAACGTATTTTAAAGAGCCCGAACGGTTTGGATCCCAAGGCCCCGAATGCTCTCATGGCCGAATCGTGCGCACAGACCAAAAAATATTTCAGCATGGGTTTTTTGGCTGAATTTTCAATGCGGTGAGGAATGCCTCTTC
>JABHOU010000278.1 GCA_018695085.1 Opitutia bacterium
AAGAAGGTCTAGCTTGCCGTCGCCATCCACGTCCGCCTTCAAGACACCATGAATGCCGATCAATTCATCGTCCGCCACCCGCATTTTCCATTCGTCCTTCAACGGGTTTGCAGGACGTTCGAACCAAGCGACCAACCCCGGTTTGTAGCGTGCCCCGATGAAGTCGGGATCTCCGTCACCATCCACGTCGAAGGTTTCGCCATGGATGAAGTTGTGCCCTTTGGTCTCGTCAATTACATAAGCCTTCCAGTCGGGTGCCACGAACAAACGCGTTTTTCCTCCGCTGTTCGCGATCACGTCCACATTACCGTCCCCGGTAAAGTCAGCGGCTACCGCTACGTTGCAGCGCTCACCTCGGTGAATCTCATGTTTAGTCCAGCCCTTACCAAAAAGAATGCCAAAAGGGGAAAGAGCAGTAACAATGAACAAAAGGTTTTTCATTTGGTAACGGGCAACGGAAAGGACGAAGACAGGCAAGCTGAAAAGAAGATTTTCGCCACTGTAAAGATTTGCTCGGCAAAAGAAAGTTTCATGAAATAACTATCTTGTGAATAAAACAAAAAGAAAGACCTTTGCATTCTTGATTCCCACATTGTTCGGATCAATCATTGGCTTGGGGAAGGACTCTACCCTACCCAAGCCCAACCAAGTGGACAAGCCCGAGATGATACGATTCATCAAACCCGACCCCAAGGCTCTACGTGGAATCGTGGTGGACGACGTGGATGCCAAACTGGTCGGGCAGTGGAAACATTCCGTGCACACCCCGCCCTTCGTGGGCAAGAGCTACCTCCACGACATGAAGGAGGGAAAGGGCGAGAAGTCCGCCACCTTCACCCCCAACCTTCCCAAAGCGGGTCTTTACGAGGTGCGTATGTCACACAACTCCAACATTCGCAGGGCAAACGGAGTACCAGTCACCATTCGCCATGCCGACGGCAAAACCGTTGTGCAGGTAAACGAAGGCGAGCACGCCCCCATTGAAAAACTCTTTCGCTCCCTAGGAACCTTTCGCTTCGAAAAAGGCAAAAAGGGTTCAGTCACAATTGGAACGAGTGGAACCGAGGGTAAATATGTAATCGTAGACTCCGTACAGTTCCTCCCGAGAAGCACAAAGAAGTAATAATTCGCATGGGATTCATTGGCAGAGGGATCAGGGTTTTCAACCCTCAGTCGATTGGCTTCATGGGAAAGTGCGGCGATGGGACATGCTGTTCGGCCATGAGCTTGCGTATGCGCTCCACCACTTCAGGATGTTTGGCCGCTAAGTCCGTGCTCTCAGAAGGATCTGAATCCAAGTCGTAAAGCTCAATCTTAAGCGGATCGTGATTCTTTCCCTTGCGAAGCATTTTCTGGCGTATGCCCTTCCACTTTCCCGTCCAAACGGCTTGCTGTCCACCATATCCGGAAAACTCCCTGTATAATGGGGGTCGAACAAGGGCACATTTGCCCAACAAAAGATGTGCTTGTTCGTAGCCGTCGTGTACCGGAGGCAATGGGTTCTTCGCTTCGATCAAGGTGTGTAGCGTAACGAGCCAGTCCTCGAAACCCGTCATTCTGTGCGAAACCGCACCCGCTTTGATTTTGCCCGGCCACTTGACGATTAAGGGCACTCGGATACCGCCTTCGTAAAGAGAGCCCTTCAACCCGCGCAAATTACCCACGCTCTTGAAGAAATCGTAATCAACCTCGAGCTTGAGGTGAGTCGTTCCATTATCGGAAGTGAAGATCACGATCGTGTCGTCGGTCAGTCCCAGTTCCTCGATCAAGTCGATGACGCGTCCGACATAGGTATCCATCCGGGTGATCATGGCGGCGTAGGCGGCTCGCGGCGTGAAGTGCGGAGTGTAGCCATAGCCTTGATGTCGGGAAAAGGGCGGATCTTTCCATTTTTGAGCCAAGTAAGGCTTTAGTTCCTCATCGGGGACATGCAAGGCGACATGCGGAATCACCGTTGGGTAGTAGAGGAAAAAGGGCTTATCCTTGTTCTTACGGACGAACTTGAGAGCCTCCTCGTTAATCCGGTCAGGAGCATATTCCTTTCCCTTGAAGACATCGTAACTGCGGGGGTCAGCAGGGTCGGAACCCTTTGGAAGTGATGCATGACCAGGCACGGGGGGCTCATTGTTCAAGGGTACGCGTTTCTCATTGCTCCAAAGGTAATTGGGATAGTAACTATGAGCGTGGCGCTGACAGTTGTATCCGAAAAACCGGTCGAATCCCTGATGAATCGGATCGCCTTCAGAGCCTGGTCTGCCCAACCCCCACTTTCCAAATGCTCCAGTTGCGTAACCCTCCGACTTGAACATTTCCGCCATGGTGAACTCGCTCTTGGGGATGGGTCTCTGTCCCTCGGGCTTTACTTCTCCGTTATTGCGGATGAAGGCGTGCCCCGGATGTTTGCCCGTCATGAGGACGCAGCGGGAAGGAGCGCATACGGCGTTACCGGAATAGTTGCGCGTAAAACGCATGCCCTCGGCCGCCAATTGGTCAAGGCGAGGCGTCTTGATCTTCTTCTGTCCGTAACTTCCAAGCTCGGCGTAACCAAGATCGTCGGCCATGACGTAAACAACATTCGGCTTGCGGGCCAAGAGGCTACCCACAGTTACCAGAAAGGAAAAAACAACAAGGTAAATTATATTCATGCCTCATTGGTGGCGTGAAAGCGCCGCGAAAACAAGCGGAAAGGACTTCTAATTTGGTTTGCCCACAGCTTAGGTTTCCGCAACTTCGATAAAAGCATGAGAACAAATCTCACATTATTGCTCCTAAGCTTGGTTTCTATCGTCACAGGAAAACCACCCGACTACTGGGCGGTTGAGAACCCTAAAGTTCGCGAAAAGCTCCCTCTCTACAAGACCATACCCGCCGCCAAACCGGAAGAAATGACACCTGCGGTAAAGTGGCCGAAAAAACAGGATTTCATTGATTGGCGACGTTCTCAAGGCGACGCAACATCCTCCCGTTACTCCCTGCTCGATCAAATCAATTTGGAGAACGTATCCGATCTCGAGACGGCTTGGATTTATCGCAGCGAGGACGGCAAGGCGAACGTGCAAGCCAATCCGATTGTGGTTCAAGGAGTGTTGATCACTCCGACCCCTGGCAAGCGAATGGTTGGACTGGATGCCGCTACGGGCAAGGAACTGTGGAATTTCCGAAACGAAAAAGGAGGGCAGCCCGCCTTTCGCGGAATGGTTCACTGGGAAGGGAACGAAAAACACGAGGGCCGT
>JABHOU010000161.1 GCA_018695085.1 Opitutia bacterium
CAATCGACGCCTGAGCCCAGTTGCGCCCCTCGAAGCTGGTTGGGTTTACCCAGGCTGACATCGTACGGTCGGCGTTGCCCGAGGGCATGCAGGTCACCCGACGGCCCGACTTGGCCCCGGGCGGACGGATGACGAGAATTTGATTCACGCCGAACTCCTGGGCGTCACCGATGATGCCGGTGGTATTGACGGTTGGCTTGTCCGGTCGGTTGACGCCGTCCAGGTTGTTGGAAGTGGCGTCTTCCAAGTTGTCACCCAAATGCCAAACAGCAGCGAATCCCTCCGTGGTCCGGAACACTTGCTCACCGGTGCTCTCGCTGGAAACTTTTTCATTGCCCCAATGCATCTTGATCGCCTGTTGATCTTTTCCTTTGATGGTCGGGATCCGCACCCAAATATCGGCCTCTCCTCCCTTTGTATCCCAACGTTCGATCTGGTAGGCGAGTGGCTTGCCCTTGGAGGAAAAGCGGACGTCCTCGCCTCCGTCCTTTGGCTGGGTGAAATCGAAATACTCCTTGTTGAGCCGAATCAGCAACGGGAAGTTTTTCTCGACCGCCGAGGCCGGCAGGTCCGCGCCAGCGGAGTCCGTGACAAGGTAAATCGAGCCCGTGTGTTTCCAATCGTCATACTGGGCCGAAGCCTGAGAAAGGAACCCGGCAAAAACCAGGACAAGGGTCAATCGAGGTACGTAAAAAGACGCATTCATTTTCATTATTCCTCCCGCCTTTCAGGATTGGACCCGCGCTTCGTTGATTTATTCCCGATGCGCGCAATGCGAACGAGCACTTTATCTCCCACGCGTTGACTTACAGCAACGCCCAAGGAACGACTGGGATCTGAATTCCGGTTGTCTTTTTCGACATGAAGTGAGCGACGGGATGCGACTAGTATGTCTCCAGGTTCGACAGGCCCGCTGACTTTGGCCCAGGCGAGTCCGCGCGCCATAACAAAGGTACCTGCGTCATCGACCTTCGCTACCACGAAAGGCAATTTCTCTCCGCGCTTGCTGACAGGCTTGACGCTCAACCGGGCGCTGGTGTCCAGGGCAACAACATCGCCTTTAACCAGACCATCCGGTGCATTCATAAAGACCACGACACCGGCAGGATCGTCCCTCTGAGGGACGGGCAGTCCTAAATTACAAGATACAAAATGCGCATCTCCAATCCACAGCCCGCCGCCGGAAACGTAGAAGCCGGGCATGGTGAGTATCCCGTCATCGGCATCGTTAGTCCCCCATGTCAGCACTGGTTCGGAACCCGAGTCTATGTGGTGCAAACCAGCGGAATCAGGAGAGCCTCCTCTTCTCCTGAAGTTATAGAAATTACCAAATCCGACTTCCGTGTTATGCGTTTGATATCTCCACCTGGCACCCACCAGGTCTCCATCATTGTCGAGTTTCTCGATCATCAAGGGCAAGTTTATCTCTCCACCGCTTGGCATCGTATTAAGAGATAATGCGGGTTGAGTGTCATCCGCAAGAATTGTTCGTGGTTCGCGAGGATCGCAACTCGATACGTCGTCGTGGTCATACAGAAGAACTGCTGCAGGAGAAAGGATGCGTAATCTGTATTTTCCATTTGGAGCAGAGAAACTGTATCGTCCGCCTGCGTCGGCAGTGACGGGATTCGGAAGAGGTTTCTTACCCTGCGAATCGGCGAATACATCAGCTACGTCCATGGTGCCGGCACCCATAACAAAGACTTGCGCATTCGCGACCGCTGCTCCGGTCACAGGGTCGGCGACTCGCCCGTGATGCGTCTTCATTGCGTACCCATATCCAGGCAATATGAAGAAGATTATGGATATAACTAAACAGACATAAACGATGCGAGGGCATTTCATCACCAAAAAACCTCCTATTTCAAGATTACAAAGACAAACCCTGCTCTCTTCGCACCTGAGTTCTCAACAGCCCAGCCGATAATTCTATTTATATCCATTTGGGTATTGTCCACTTCGGCGCATCCCGATTGGGCAGATGTGACCAATGTGTCACCTGGTTTAACGACTTCTCCGCTTTTAAGCTGAACAAAGGCTTCCCCTGCCGAGGCATAATAGGTGAAGCCGACGGCTCTAACCACGGGGTGAAGTTCTCCTTTGCCGGTTGCAAGTTTGAACTCTCCGCTAGCCAGGTCGACCACCCGCACCTCACCGTATATTTGCGGTTCCGGTAAGAAGGGTCCGCCAAAGGTGGTGCTAAATGCGAAAGGAGACATGATGCCCTGGTAGCGGGTTCGAAAGTGCCGGGTGTTCTCATCAAGTCCTTCGCCAACCTTTAACAGAGAGCTGGCAGTATAAACGGGACCGCCCGGAGCATGGTTTAGCGCATTATTGAAAACAGGAGCAGTGCCGGCTGGCCCGGCTGGCGCAACTGAATATTTCAGATACCCGTCAGCCCAACCGCCGGCGGCAGTAGCCGTGGTCTTGAATAATATGCACACGTCTTCGATATCGCGCGGTGCCCACGTCTCGTTTCCTGCCGCATCTTTTTGCAGTTCCGTATTGTATAGAAGCATGTAGCTGCGGGGTGGCGCGGGCTCACTGCCCTTGCCGACGTAATGCATGCGCCAAGGACCCTTAGTCTCGATTTCGGGTCCATCCTCACGGCGAAGCACAATGGAACTGCTGGTTTCGACCTCGTCGGAATCAATATGAGTTAAGGTCAAAGCAACCTCTTCAGAAGTCGCTGTTAGCGTGTGAGGATCGCTTGGGTCCAAGACATGCACCTCGGGATCAATCATCCTTTTTTCACCCCCGATTTCCTCCACGGTGGCATAGCGACCATTATCCGCATAGAACCAGTACACACCATCGCTGGAAGTGGTGACAGGATTTGCAAGTGTGACAAGCCCTTCAGAATCACTATAAAGAGTCGCTAACGCAGCGCCCGAGTAAACATGGACTTGCGCGCCCGATTTTGGCGCTCCGGTATCGAGAAAGAGCTGCCCGTAATGCTTCGCTTTGCCACATGCGTTCCCTGTCCAAAGAAGGAGCGCGATGGCACCAAGAACAATCTTCGACGAAAGTGATTTGCTATTATGTTCTAACATCGAAATGCTCCCTGCTAAGGTATAATGGTAAGGCGTGAAGTGGTGCTCACTGTCCCTATAACTGCCCGAGGATCGACTCCCGCGGGAGCGGCAACTGCCTGCAGCGAACCCGCTCCCTGGGTGACAAGTAAATCACCTATGCTTATAGCCCCTGCCGTGCTGGGAACCATTCTCCCCGAAACCATAACGAATACGCGGGAACCGTCCTTTTTATAAACCACCGCGGGATTCTCATCGGCAAACTTGCGCGGTTTGATCACCCCGAAAGGATCGGAAGGATCCAGTACGACCACGTTCCCGCGGTTTAGATTTCCCCCGGTGTTATTCTTTACTTCCATTGCGAGTCCTTCGTACCCCCCATTAAAAGCTTTGGCTGACATCTCTCCGTCCGCAGACACCCGGAACAAGGTTTCCATGACAGGCGACGTAAGACTAGTAAAAGAGTCGTTTCCGTACTCGAGGGAATGATCCTCACCGTTGATACGAAACACATACGATTGATTTTTGATGGTCCGTTTTTTCCATGTATTGGTTGTTTCATCCCAATCGGCGTTTAACGTCTGCGCCCAACCCTGTTTACCCTTATTGACGATGATCCGGTATGGCGTTGGGGGATTATTGGCATCCGTGGACCCCGGCCGGCCAAGTGACAATACGTTGTTCCCTCCACTCGTTTTCTCCCCTCTCTCGACGAGAGTAAGCGGAGGCGCATTTGAAGACGATCGAATGCTATGCGGAGCGTTGGGATTAACCAGGGTGACACCTGTTAAAGAATAATTAGCAGAGGGATGGGAGACATGAATATCGTAGTCTCCATTGGCAACGTAGAAACGGAATTTGCCGTTCGCATCGGTAGTTATGGGATTAGGCCGTTCGATGAAGTTGTCCGTGGTCGTTGCATAAATCACACTCTTTATAGGCACCTCGGTCGTGCCCGCTTCAGTTTCCACGGTAATTTCCCATATCGAAACATTTCCATAGGCGGTATCAGACGACCTCGTCACGTCGACCATGACGTAACGTCCGACTGGATTGGAAACATGGATTTTTGTAGTACCCTTCGTATTGTCCGCAACGAACGCCGTCCGGTTTACAAAGTCCCACTTGTCAGCGACTCCGTACATTTTTCGATTCGGGCTCTTCACACCGCTCGGTAGACCCTTACCCGTCGCAATGGTCTTCCATTTTTCCGGACCGCCGCCGGCCTTGCCATTCTTTTTCAACCCCAAAGCCTTGGCTTGGGCCTCCGTCAGTAGCCGGACCGTGTAGTCAACTGCGGCGGAATTCTGGAAGTCGACCCAAACGGATCGCAATGGGACATCCGCTCCGCAATCGACCCAGATCCATTGGTGGCTGCTCGAAGGTCGCGAAAAGGGAGGCAAAACGCCTGCTGCAGACGACCACCGTGTGCTTGGCTTGTCGTCAAACGCGTGGTGACCAGACAGGTTCCATCCGGTCGAGGATACGTCTTGCGCCGCCGAGGTTAGGTCAAGGAAGGAAGCAAACTTCGTTGTGCCCGCACTTTCGCCCTTGAATAATTTCCCTTTAACTTTGGTTTCTGCTTCATAAACAAGCACTGATGCCCCTGGAACAGGAGTACCCTTCGCCGACAACACAACATCCGAGTAATATGCGTGCGGTGGTTGCGCGAACACATTGGCCGCCTGACCCACCACCATTCCCAATAAAAGCAGCAGCTTTGTTCTTACCATTCGTTTCATGAATGTTTTGCGCTTATGAGGGGTTCTCGTTGGTGCAACTACTTCTTCCCTCTTTGCGTATTCTTCTCGATGAAAGCCCAGGTGGCCATCCCCCAAACATTTTCGGTCATGCAAATCGGGTTGTGAAGAAATTTCCTGTTGGGATCTTTCTTGTTCAGGCAACAGGAGCCGGCTGGGTAAGCGGCTATATCATTAGGCAACTGAAAGTAGTCATAGGAAATCTTCAGCTGGTCGAGGGAATCCCGAAACTTCCTGGTGTTGAGTCCACCCTGCACCAGGCGCAACTTGAGTGTTTCTTGGATCGCATTTGTTTTCTTCCCATATTCAGGCACGTAATTGCGGGCCTTGGGATCGGTGAAACTGGTGCCTCCTCCAGCGTCCAGAGCCACTGCCGTCGAGAAGACCTCGAGGTACTTGGCCCCCCAATAGATCGAACCCGCCGCTCCCATGGAAAAACCCATGATGGTTCGCCCACCACGATTCCGGGTAAGGGCGTGTTCCTTTTCGAGATAAGGAAGGAGTTCCTTGAGGACGTTGGTTTCCGGTCGTTTGCCCTTGACCCCGTCCCGCCACACCGTGCCCCCGTATTTTTCCGGGAAGACGACGGCGAAGTTTCCGATTTTGCCCGCCTTGCGGGCCGCCTCGTAACTTTGCATGACCTGAGAGGAGCTATTGCCCCCGCCTGCCCCATGCAGAAAAACGATGAGCGGATAAGGCCCCTTTTCTTTGGCATACCCCGGAGGGAGGTACAAGGTGTAGATGATCTCATCCCCCGTGACGGGTCCCTTGTAAGTGAGGTTCTTTTGGTACTGGCCCTTATGAACGCCCGACTGGGCTTGAACTTGCATGCCGCAAAGCCCTAAGGCGGAAAAGGTGAGGATGAGAAGAAATTTCATGGAACGAATAGTATCTCTACTCTTGCCTCGCTCGAGGCTCTTTTAGGCCAGGAACTGTTTGATTGGGCCAGTTTGATCGTGGCCGAATTTTGTCAGGCCGGTATCAAGGGCGCCGTAGTGCTCGATGGGGTTGCCGTAGGCATTGAGCAAGGTGGTGTAAAAGTTTCCGAGGGTGCTGTGACCGGCTTGTCCGTAGTTGGGCAAGCGAACGTATTGGCGGCGCAAGTCGACGCGGGTGTTGTCACCGGCCAGAACAACGAAGGGATACTCGGTTCCATGAGAATGGTGGGTTTCACCACCGTCGGGAAAATAGAATATCATGGTGTTGTCGAACATCGTTCCGCCGGCTTCCGGGACGCTCTTGAGACGGGTGACGATTCGATCGACGAGAGTCATGTGGTGAGTACGGGCTAACTCACGGATTGCCTCCGCCTTGAGACCGCCGATCACTTTGTTGTGACCGACGTCGTGCATGTTCACCTTCTCGCCTTCGATTCCGGGTAACCCCGTATAGCGGTGACCCAACTCGTCGACGGTGAAGGCCACGACGTTGGTAAGGCCCGAAATGAGGGCCCCGAGCAATACCTCGGCGTG
>JABHOU010000671.1 GCA_018695085.1 Opitutia bacterium
ACTCCTTGAACTCGTGGTTGTAGGTATCGCGGTCGAGGGCATTCTTGGAAACGTCGTTGAAGAAGCTCTTCAGTTCCGCCATGCGATCCAGGATTTCTCCGGAGACCTTCAATGCGCCATCCTGCATTTGCAGAAAGGACCCCCCGTTCTGAATGTTTTGCTTGGTGGCGGCAGTTCGGCGGAGTTGGCTTTGCAACTTCATTCCGACTGCTAATCCTCCTGCATCATCAGCGGGCGAAATGATTCGCTTGCCGCTGGATAAGCGCAACATGCTCTTCTTTAAAAGATCATTAGCGCGAGACATATTAAGCGCCGAATGCGACGCCGTCATATTTGAATTTATAACTATAGACATATTAAGTCCTCCTTGACTTTCTCATCGGCAACATCCTTGTCGCCTGTTTTTCTGAATTTTTGATAAGGGTTTCGGTTCCCTTGCCGTCGACCTCCTTGTCTTCGACGCTTAGTAAAATCGGCTAGCCTCAAAAGAACTTTAGAAAAAAAATGATTTTTTATTTTTCGCTTTAAATAGGATGACCACGCACGGGCTCGCTTTCTCTTCCAATTCCTTCCCATCCCAGCCAAGGCAACTCACTTATACATTGTTTTACCGTTGTCATCGAGCAACGCTCCGAGTGTAATAGAAACTTGATGAGCGAAGTTTACGTTGATGGTGAGAAGGTAGTGTTCGAAGGAGAGACGCCCGAAAACCCCGCCGAGATCTACGACCTGCTGATGACCGTCCTGAGCGAACAGGGCAGGGCGGTTACGGGATTTGTCTCCGACGGCGTAAACTTGCTCTCAGGCGAACAACCACCCGAAAGCTTTGAGCGCATCGATGCCTCTAGTCTTTCTCACCGTGAACTCACCCTTCAGGTAATCAGGGAATTCTTGGATAAGATGGGAGCAATCGGTGACGACCTTCGTTCCTACTCTAAAAATATTCTGACTATAGGCTGGTCAGAGGTTTTTCGGCGAATGGATGAGTTCATAGCTAAAATCAAGCCTTTTGCCGACCTCTTCGACAATATCACCCCGTATGCGAAGACTTACTCTCCCGAATGGTCGACTGGGTTGGATAAGTTTGCTGCAGAGCAGTCCGAATGCCTGAATCGAGTTCTTTCATGCTTCGAATCGGGCGATGTTTCGGGCCTGTCCAATGAAATCGCCCTAAGTTTCGTGCCTCTGTTCGAGCGCAGTATGAAGTTTTTGACTGAAGAAGCGATAACCGAACTGGAGCAACCCGTGGAGACTGGTTTGTGAACACAAGGCCGATTCTCCCTGCGAACGAGGCCGTGCTGCGCGGGCGGTTCCCCTTTGCGCTACATCGCCTTTCCCAAGTAGGTGATCGTTCATCGGACGACTGTTTTTACGAAAAAACAGAAAAAGACCCGATACTCTTTATTCGCAAGGGAGAGAAGCAGTTTCCCGCCTACGGCGACAAGAAACCGGGCAAACTAATTGAGAGATGGCTTTCCAGTCTCGCCCTTACCCCGGAGTCACTTTATGGAGTAAGTGGCTTCGGAGACGGTTCTCATCTTATTAAGTTCCTCGACGACACACCGGTAGGCACTAATCTTTTTGCTGCGGAAAAAGATCCTGCTCTGCTTCGAGAAACACTGAGCCTCATCGACGTTTCCTCCCTTCTTGCGAATGAACGTTTTTTTCTAGGCGTGGGAGAACCTAATGATGAATTTTTCCGCGACATAGAAACCGTTGCCCTCAATGGAGTGCGCAATGTCGATACGATCGTCTTTTCTCCACTTTATTCATTGGATGAAAGCTATTACGATCGGATGCGCAATGAAATGGTCAGGCAGTATCTTGTCATCAGACCCCTAATCGAGGTTAATGTCCGCACCGCGGTAAATATTCAGAAAAACACCCTCGAAAACCTCCCCTTGCTAGCCAATTCGCCCGACATTGGCCAACTCGCAAACCGATTTGCCGATGTTCCTTTCGTTTTAGTTGGGGCTGGTCCCTCCTTGGATGAATCAATAGACTTTCTTAGATCCGCAAGAGGAAAGGCTATAGTCGTCTGTAGCAACAGTTCGTACAGGAAGCTTGTAAATAGCGGAATTCGGCCTCATCTGGTCGTCACCGCAGACCCAATGCCTCCCACTCTACAAGGCTTCGAGAACATTTCTCTGGATAACGTGCCTTTGGCAGCTCCATTCAGTGCATTGCCAGAAATAATAAGAAGATTTGCCGGCAGGGTGATAACTTGGAACACATTAAACCCCATAGTTGCAAACCTGAGGCAAAAAACTGGAAACAATCCAGGCACTCAGATACTAGAAAAAGGTACGGTTTCCTCATGTGTTCTAGACATTTCTCGAGTTCTCGGTTGCAGAAAAGTTCTTTTCATCGGTCAGGACATGGCCATACGCCAAGACGGCAAATACTATGTTGAGGATTCTGCATATGGCGATTCTGGCTCCCATTATACATCTATCGATCGCGTGCAAAACCTTCCCGGGAATACCAAAGAAAAAGTTCCAGTGGAGGGACGCCTCTTTGTCTACCTCAAGACATTCGAAGAATTCATTGCCCAAAACCCTCAAGTCCAATACCGCAACTTAGCAGAATTCGGGGCACTCGTAAAAGGGGCCCCCTACCAAACTTTCGATCAGGCCAGCGAATGGATATCGAACGGCGACTCCTCATCCTTTGAGAAAGCCCTGAACAAACTTTTTGCCGAACATGACAAAAAAGATGAAATTGATTTAAATGAAATCTTTTCTCCGACCCAAAAACACGTCCAATCTATCTTTGATAAATCGCTTTCCGCAGCACTGAAGATCGAAATGCTTCCGGCAAAATATGCCGAACTGAATTATTCCAATAATCCTAAATTAAAGGAAATTCTGGAATTGGCCAATGAGATGAATGCGCTAGTTGACTCAAGGAAATTGGATTGGAGTATACTTTTTGAAGGAAAGACCAAAGGTGAACTAGTCAACTACAGGAAGAACATAAGATACATTAAAAATCAAAATGAGACTTGGGCCAGTATCTGTAGAAACAAAGAATATTACTGGGCTTTAGCAGAAGGAGCCCATTGGTTTTTGGAGCTATTGGAAAAGTGTTTTCAATCTAGCCCCAAAAGACTATAGTTGCACTATCCCTCCGCCTCGTGCCATCATACTGTCGGGGATAGGTTGGTAAATAGGCTAAATTGTGAAGTTTATTGAATCTCCTGCAATTTAGGTAAGCTAATTTCATCCTGTGGCATAAACAATGCTACACGTGATGACGTACACAAGATGAGTTCTAAAAAGTTCATTCAATTCACTTCCCAAGCATTTTCTCGAACAGCCCCTCGTTCCTGATTATTTTCCCATGGGTTCAGAGTTAGCACTTTCAGGTTTGGCTTCCGGCTTTGACTGGCAACCAGTTGTCGATCAACTTATTGAGCTTGAGGCTATTCCGAAAAAACGCCTACAGCTCGAGAAGCAGCAGAATGATGAGAAAATGTCTGAGCTCGGTCTCCTAAAAGGCCAATTGGACACACTCAAGGGAGCTGCCACCGCCTTGCAGAATGACGACCTCTTCGAGGCACGAAAAGGAAACCTTGACGAGGATGCGGCTAAATTCATGTCCGCCAACATCAAGGCCGGTGCCATGACAGGTTCCTATAAGATTGAAGTTTCCTTGCTTGGCTCTTCCACCTCAATGTCTTCTATTCGTCGCAAACCTCAGGGGCTTGGCAAAGGGCTTCACTTGAGCGCTACAAACTTTGCCGTTACAGGCTTGGACATAAAACTCAGTGATCTCCCCCTTCAAACTGCCATAACGAAGGGTACCTTCACTGTTGCCAGCAGAACTTACGAAATTACCAGCCTCGACGAAACCCTACAGCAACTGATAGATAGAATTGCATCTGATCCTGAAGATGATCAAACAGCCGTTTCCTTAGAATACGACTCGGTCAACGATAAAATGGTTGTCGACGGAAACGAGTTGATAAACGATCCAAGTTTCACCGATACACCGATTCTTGGATCGCCCACCGACACCAGCAATTTCCTAAAGGTTCTACGCTTGCTTGATCAAGTTTCCTTGAATCGTGACGCCGACTATGAAGGCAGTTCCGGCATCTCGATCTGGAGCGGTTCAGCATCAAGCCTCACTAACCCGGAAAAGGCATCTTGGTTGCGCCAAGATGATATAGATGAAAACGGCGGAGCCGGTTTGGCTGCAAACGACGATAGAATTTATACTGCAAATGGCATTCCTTCGGGAAAAGAAGTTTTGTATCGCCGTAAAGCAGTGCACGACCAGTACGACCCAGCCAAGGGGTATTCCGCCACAGATGTCGTATACCGCCACGGCTACCTTTATGAAGCACAACAGAATTTCCCGACTACCGCTTGGACTAAAACCGTCGACACTCTAAATGCAAAAGTCTCTCTATCGAGTTTATCGCACGACTTTTGGGAGTTGAAGAAGGATTTGGCAGCTGATCGAGTAGGGGCATCGACAGGACAGGCAACTTTCTCCAGCTCGGTGGACACCGGGGCTGGAGGTGACTACCATCAACCGACCGCAAGCACTGCGGGCACAACGGCAATTGGCAACGCCTACAAGGCCGGAGATATTGTCAAAGCAGCCGATGGCTCTTATTTTCGGGCAGTTAAAGACAGGACTCTTCCCAACCTTACCGCAAACGAAAATTTCGGAAGTATCGGACAGGCAATCGCCACCAGTAAGAACGCAAATCCGCCAGGATGGTTTGTGGCAGGAGGAACGGGTGAATTTCGACCGAATCATATATTCATTAAAGGTCGAATATATGAGGCGAATACTGCGGGCGGAGCACCAGCCACTCACTTCGGCTTCAACAACGGCTTTGTCGAGCATGCTGGACTCGCAGGGCAAGTTAATTACTCAGGGAACGACCTGGTTGTCGGAAATACGGCTGACAATGCCGTAAATGAGAAATTTTTCCGAGCGAATGCAGCCTGGAACAGCGTGAGTGCTTTGCCCGATACGGCAACCGCTCATCCCACACTTTGGACTGCAGGCGAATTCGTACAAGCTGACGACAACAACTTCTACGAGGCTCACGCCGACTGGGCGAACGTCACGACACACTCAACAACAAAGAATTACGACCCCGCGGTAGCTAGTTTAAAGTATGTCCACACGACCGGGGGCGCGACCAACTTCTACGAGGCTCACGCCGACTGGACGAATGTGACTGATTTTGCGAATGGGGGCAACGTGGACAACACCTACGCAACTGGCAAATACGTGTTTCACACTGGGCAAAACAAATTCTATCAAGCACAACAAGACTTCAAAGATATTGCCGCAAAAGCAGAAAGGACCATCTATAATGCTGCTGGCACGATGGCGCAAAAATTCGTCAAGGACGGTTCCGGGGCATCCACAAACTTCTACAAGGCGAAAGCCGCTTGGGCTAATGTTTCCGCTTATACCGAAAATACTGCCGTTACCGGCATAAGTGCGAACGACTACAGGCAGCTATCTACCAATGTCGCCGCTGGGGCTGGCGGTGCCGATGGTCGAATTTACAAGGCTCTCGCCGATTTAAACTTGATTGCAGCTCATGACGCTAAAGTTAACTACAAGCCTAGTGAATCCCTGGACAAACAAATAGTAGTTAACGGCGGCAATTATTTTAAAGCTGCCGCGGATCGCGCCAAGGAAGAATTCAATGCCGCGGGTGCGGGCCTCACATCTGGCCAAATCGGCGGAATGGGACTTAATCAACGCGCACTGGATACGGTTGCGGGCAAAACTTTTGCGGCAAAAGACAATTTGGCTTTGATTCAAGCCCATGACGCAACGGTCAACTACGAACCGGCACTGGGACTCGGAAGCGAGGTGGTTAAAAACGGTGGTCAGTTCTACAAGTTCACCCATGGGGATGGGAAATTGGCAAAACATGCATTCGGAGCAGGCGGACTAAACGCAGCCAATGCAATGGCAATGGCTGTGGGCGAACGAGCCTTGGACAATGTCGCCGGCAAAGCTTTTTCCGCAAAAGCTCTCCTCGGTACGATTACCAACCACACAGCTGCAACAAACTACGCTCAAAACGCCTTAATCGAAAGTGGCGGAGATTTCTTCAAGGCTAAATTGACGAATCTGGCAGAAGCAACCTTCACCCTCCCTGGCGGAATAGCAGCAGCAGACATGGGCAACGTCGCCAATACCGATCGCCTAATCGATACTGGAAACGGCAGGGTTTTCTCAGCCCAAATGGCCTTGAAGGACACTGTCAATCATCAAGCGGACGCTTCCTACGACCCTTCTTCCGGAACCCTCAACGACAAATTAAGAACAGTGGGCGGACTTGCGGGAACATTTTACAAACCTTCGCAAGTGATTGATTTCAACAACGGATTCACTGACACTTCGGGTTACGCCACTTCCACATCTATAGTAAAAGAGGGCGGTCAATACTACCAGTTTTCCGACTCTTATGCCGGCAGAGGCGGTGCCTCTACGGCAAGCAATGGACAATGGGTACAATCGCCAACCGACAACGTTTTTTATAAAAACACCAGTGGCGCGGCTCAGTCGACTGATCCAGCAGTTACTCCCGCAGGGTGGACAAGTTCCACGGGCAATCAGACGACATTGGCGGGAATGGTTGCTCAAGGTGAAATGGTTACAAATGTAACCACTTTTGCTACAGATCCTTCAGCAGGGGGAAATACGCTTTGGACCTCAGTGGCGAATGACGTGACAAAACCGACTGGAACTAATGATTATTGGACCTTGGAGACGGATGCTACTAACCCTAGTGCCAACCAACCTGGGACTAACGCATTTTGGGACAAGATAACGGACGACGTCACCAAGCCAGTCGCTGGGGTCGCCAACGACTTCTGGACCGATGAACCACTGGCTACGACCTTGGGCACCAATACTTTTTGGACCGAGGTCACTAACGACTTAATAAAGCCTACCGCAACAACCGATTATTGGAACGACGTTACCGCTGCAGTTGCGAACTTTGGAGATCCCGCATATTGGACGAACGTCACCGATGCGGTAACTCTAAATGGCCAAGACGCCGCCGCAGCAAATACCGCTTACTGGCAAGACGTGACTTCCGATATAGTGACCTTTCCAGCTGGAGGAACCCTTACCGGCGGTTCCATTCAGGACGACTTCTGGGAATATGTTCCGGAAATTGCCATCACCGCACCATTGGGGGCAGGCGTCAACGACGGATACTGGCAAGAGGTCTCGTCGACCTTGACAAACCTAACCAATGTCGCTTGGTGGACGGATGCCAGTGGCGCCCTGAAGGACAAATCAAATGCTTCTTGGTGGACGGACAATACAGCCATCTTAAATGACCTTACTGACACGAATTGGTGGTCGGAAATCACTACCGAATTAACTGACCCCGACGATGCTAACTTTGGCCAGTGGTGGGATGAGATCGCCCATGCAAACGGAGATGCGCCAGGCCAGTTCGACCCTCTTTATTGGCAACAGATTAAACCTGGCATGACGCGCGTCGCCAATGATTCAGTTGTCGCCAACGCCGTGGATCACTCGATCTGGAAGCAAGTCGGCAATCTTCAATCCTCTGCCGGAAATGACGGAACGTTTGGTCTCCACGACACGAATGAGGCGGCAATGCGGCCAACGCAGGCAATCCCAACCTACGCAGGTGGAACGACCTACAGTCCGGGAACGATTCTCGAAGCTACTGACTCGGGGTCTGGAATTCTCAATTACTACAAGGCTCGCATCTCAACCACCAACAAGGATCCTGCCAATCCTTCAAACGCCGACGACTGGGAATTGCTTGGCCCCAAAAGTTCGATGACCGAAGATCAGGCATATGGCTTCACCTACACCGATCCGGATTTCTGGCAACAAAATGATACGCCTACCCCCGGAGTCACTGCCGGATGGCAAAACTACTGGGACACCTTAACCGAAACCGTTCTCACCAGTAGCCAACCCCTTGGGTCTGTCAGCTTGACCGAAAAGATTGCCGACGCTAACTTCGCTGGCTTTCTCGGTGGGAACTTCTCGGCCGGAGGCGATGTCTTTTATATCGGTGATGGAACGGGTGCCGTCCGAATAGATTACAATGTTAACGACGACACCGTGGCCGACCTCATACAGCGGGTAAACGATTCCGATGCAAACGTGACTATGTATTACGACCCCGTCGGCGACAAACTGGTCGTCAAGAACAATGAAGACGGAGCCATAGGGCTCACCGTGCACGAACGCCCCCTTGAAGCCGCATCCACTGCCCAACCCGACGGCGTATGGGATTCATTGACCGCAAATCAAGCTACTGGAAACATACTTGAACTGATGGGTATTGCAGCTCCTGTTACCGAAACCGACTACACTGCTTTCAACAGTGCTGCGACTTACACGAAGGGAACTTACGTCAAGGAGACAATAGGTCTTACCACGACTTACTGGCAAGCATTGGAAGATGTTGCACCCGGGCAATCCCTAGACCGAACTAATCCGAAATGGGAACAAGTTGCACGAGGTGTAGGACGAGCTGCGAGCAGTGAATTGGGAAATAATTATGCCATCAAGATAAACGACGGCGAGACAATCTACAACAACACGGCTTCCTTCGATGAAACAGTGCACGGATACGAGGGCATAACCTTTGACGTCAGCGGAGGCGCGGTAGGTGACCAAGGAACCGTCAAGATCGAACGGGATTCGAATCCTGCGAAAAACGCAATAGGGAAGTTCGTCGAAGAGTTCAACGATGCTCAAGATTACGTTCGTAGCTTGGTCGCGGTCAATCAAGACGGCGAAAATGTCACTGCGGGCACGTTTTCAAGCAACATTGAGATTAGTCGTCTAGGCAGCCAATTGCGCAAGATAGTTTTTGGCGACAGTTACGTACACTCCGAAAGCAAGATAGCCCAAGACGGCACGGACCTCACGGTCAGTACACATGCCCTGCTGGCAAGCGTTCAAGCAGACCTCGGACTTGGAGGGACTGACGCAGGATATCAGGTAAAAGTAAAGGCAGACGAAACCAAGGCAGGAATAGTTAATTATTACGAATGGAACGGAGGTGCTTGGGTAGAGTACTCTCCTCAATTCAGTTCATTCCGACTAGCGGACATTGGTCTTGATTTCGGAACTGGCAGCGATCGCCTGCAAATGAAGAATTCCTCTAACCTTACTGCCGAACTTTTAGCCAACCCCGACAAAGTTCAAGCCCTCTTTGCCGAAGCAACCGCAACAGCAGACGACAGGAACACCGGCACTACCAACAGGCAATACCAAGGCATCACTTATGATTTGAATGATTTTCTCAGTAATTTCCTTTCCGGAGACAGTTCATCCGGTTACAAGGGAACCTATCAAGCGCATGCTGAAAGCATACGTGCCCAGAACAAGCGCATCGATGATCGCATAGAAGACTTGGAACGCTATCTCGAACAGCGGGAAAGGGCCTTGACCCAAGGTTTTATTAAAATGGAAGAGATGCAATCGAAAATCAGCACCCAAATGCAAACCCTTACGAATTCCTTTGCGTCTAAAAAATGACGAACCCTCCATTTACTCGTATCAATCGCAAGAAGAAATGAAAACTCCATACCTACCAATTTCACTTTGCGTCATTCTCGCCTTCTGCTCCTGTCGCCGATTCGAGCAGGAAAAGATAGTGCGTCAAGCCGAACCGTTTCTTCCTAAAAACCTCTATCCTACCGAGAGACTCCCCATTGGCTTCACAAGAGTAGCGGTGCTCCCTTGCTATTTTGCAGATGAAGACTCTCCGCTATTGGACTATGTAGATGAGGTCTTCCTCCAAGAATTGACCAAGCAGCGACTCTTTGAAACCGTTCAAATCTCAACAGAACAAATGAAAACTCTCTTCGGCGTGCGCCGACTTTCGTCCTCTGGCGAACTGCCCGAAACCTTCCTGCCCGACATCGAAAATGCCACTGGAGCAAACGGGGTCCTCTTAGTGGACTTGGGCTCATATCGAGCATACAAACCTCTAGCATTGAGCATTCGCTCGAAACTAGTGGACATCAAAAGCTCTGACTTCCTCTGGGCAATTGACGAGACATTCGATGCGGGGCAACCCGATGTCATTCTCGCGGCAAGCCAATTCCAACGAGTGGCTCAAGTGAACAACATCTCAGCACGGACCGCCGGCAGTGCAACTGCATCCCCTCGGGCATTTGCAAAATATGTGGCAAACTCCACTTTCTCAACCCTTCCAATCCGTTGAAAAAGAATTGCTTTAAAGGGTTGCGGATATTCATATTTTAATTCATATTATATAAGCAACGGCAACTAACAAGTTGAATTTTCATTATGGACCCCATATCAGTTGATGCAAATACGGGAGGCTCTAACAAAGTAAGGGCAGCATCTCGATCCGTAATGCAACCTACCCCAAAGGTGCAGATTCAACCAAGTGAAGTTCCCTCATTGACTGACATTGGCAAGCTAGCCGAGAGAGTGGATTCCAGTTCCGTCACCATTCGTTCCGAAGTCGTGGAACGCGGCAAAGCACTGCTCGCAGACCCGAACTGGCCGAATGACGCAGTCTTGGATGAATTAGCTGGTAAATTAGTAGACAACGAAGATTTCGACGTCTGACCCAACGAAGCGCCGAAAACCTTCCTCATTTATGCAATACGACAAGATAGCTCGATCCTACAAGTCCCAGTCCATCCAAACTGCCAGCCCCGGAAAGCTTGTTCTTATGCTTTTTGATGGAGCGCTACGTTTCATGTCTGCAGCTAAACGTGCATTTGAAGAAGAAGAATTCACCAAGAAAAACGAAG
>JABHOU010000672.1 GCA_018695085.1 Opitutia bacterium
ACCGAGCTTAGCCTCGAAGGAAACATAACTACGGAAGACCAGAAGACATTGCTTAGGAATGCCCTGCCGAACTGTAAAATCTCATTCTAAACATAAAAAGGAAAAGCGTTTCGCAACAACCCTTGACTAATCTCTTCAACTCTTGGAGCAGGAGCTTGTTCTAGTAAACGCATTTGGCATAGCCAGGGATCAATGAAACTTAGCTATATAGTAAGTGGATTACTCGCGCTGTTCACCTCGTCCTGTGACCGTGTGAATGACGATTTGGGCGAAACCGATGCAGGAGCGTTTTCCGAACCATCGCTAATTGCGAAGTGCGAAGCTTGCGGGAATGCTATCTCCAAGCAAGCCGAAGAATGCCCTATGTGCGGTCATCCGAACCCCATTTTCATTACAGAAGAAAAGAGGAGAGCAAAGGATGCAAAGAGACTTGCCGAAGTTGAGGAGAAGAACCGGAACGAAGTGGAAACTAAAAGACTTAGAGAGATGGAAAGAAAGGCGCTTGCCGAGATGGAGACCCAAAGCATTGCCGAGGCGGAAGCGAAAAGACAGGACGAAAAGGCAAAGGCACTTATCGAGGAAGCAAAGAGACGAGACGGAGGGGAAACCGAGCTCGAAGCACGAGGCGATCCTGCCGTTGTGGCGCAGATTCACAGGGCAAAAGAAATAGGGGCCACCTATGTGCGCCTAGTCAGCAATGGGATCACAGACGTCACCCCACTGGCGGAACTCACCAAGTTGGAGGAACTCGACCTTTGGAACAACCGAATCACTGACGTTACCCCACTGGCAAAGCTAAGCAATCTTGAGGAACTGGATCTTTGGGGCAACCAAGTCACCGACGTCACCCCACTGGCCGGATTGAAAAACTTAACCAAACTGGTGCTCGTCGGCAACCGAGTCACAGACCTCACGCCGCTGGCGGGATTGAACAAGCTAACCAAGCTTTACCTACCAATAAACCAGATCACGGACCTCACGCCATTGGCGAATCTGAAAAACCTCACCAAACTCGTGCTGCTAGGCAACCAAATCACCGACCTCACGCCGCTGGCGGGATTGAACAAGTTAACCAAGCTCTACTTACCAAAAAACCAAATCACGGATATCGGGCCATTGGTAAACCTGACCAACTTGACAACGCTAAACCTCAGCAACAACCGAGTCACGGACCTCATCCCCTTGAAGAGCTTAACCAAACTGGAGACATTGTGGATCAGCGACAACCAAGTCACCGACGTCACGCCGATTGCAGGTCTTAGCAAACTAACCGAGTTGCACCTCAAAGGAAATAAAATCACCGACGCGCAGCAGGCCATCCTCAAAAAAGCCCTCCCGAACTGCGAAATCCTGTTTTGACTAAAGCAAGCCGAAGGCGTCCCGATACTTCTCAAAAACCCCGCTTGACCTGAACTACTGCCGGTATTGGATGGAGGGATGAAGAAGTTACTTGCCGCTATGTTCGTCGCCCTGCTGATGGTTGGGTGCGGACAGGATATCCTTCATGAAGCGGCAGAAGCTGGTAATTTGTAGCTTATCGAAAAAGAGATTGCGGAAGGAGCCAATATCAATTCCCAGAACGGCAGAGATGGAGAAACTCCCCTCCAGCGAGCTGCAACTAGAGGGCAACTTGAAGCTGCGGAGCTTTTGGTAAGCAAAGGTGCCGATGTGAATATTGGTCGTAAGAAGGATGGTCAGACTGCATTAGATTTAGCTGAAGACAGGGGGCATGACGAACTTGCCGAACTTCTGAGGGGAAATGGTGCAAAAAGTTCCAGCGGAACTCTTGATGCGCCGCGAGGGCGGTAGGGTCGCGAAATGAAGAAACTACTGGTCGCCACGTTCGTCGCCTTGCTGATGGTTGGGTGTGTGCGTGACCGATTAGTTGACTATTACGACAACGGGCAGAAGAAGTGGGAACGCCACTGGAAGGGCCAAGAATTGGACGGTCCTGTTACTTGGTGGTACGAGAACGGGCAGAAGCGGCAGCAAATAAACTACAAGGACGGCAAGGAGGATGGGTTTTTTATTTGGTGGGATGAAAATGGGACGGAAATACATCGCAAAACCTACAAGGACGGCGAACTAGTCGAAGACTAAACCAGCCCGGAGGCGTCCCGATACTTCCAAAACCCCCGCTTGACCCAAACTGCCGCTGGTATTGGATGAAAGGATGAAAAAGTTACTTGCCGCTATATTCGTCGCCCTGCTGATGGTTGGGTGTGGAGACGTTACCGTTGACGTTGAAGATCTAGAGTATCGAAACGGGGTCAAATATCTACCTAATGAAAAAACTCCCTTTACCGGAAAGGCGGAGAGCTTCTACGAGAACGGGCAGAAGAAGGGGGAAGTGAACTTCAAGGACGGCAAGGAGGACGGGCTTTTTAGATGGTGGGGCGAGAACGGGCAGAAGGAGGCGGAAGGCACCTACAAGGAAGGCAAGGAGGACGGGCTTTGGACTTTTTGGTACGAGAACGGGCAGAAGAAATGGGAATGGAACTACAAGGATGGTAAGCTATGGACTGCCATTGGATGGAAACCCAATGGCGAAAAGTGTCCCGAGAGCAATATTAAGGACTGGAATGGGGTTTGGGTTCTTTACGACGACGACGGGACGGTATCGCATCGCAGGACCTACAAGGACGGCGAACTAGTCGAGGACTAAAGCAGCCCAAAGGCGTCCCGATACTTCCACCCCCCCCTTGACCCAAACGACGGCGAGTGTTGGATGGAGGGCATGAAGAAGTTATTAGCCGCTATGTTTGTCGCCCTCAAGCCCCTCAGGCAAATTGAAACTACTAAGCCGCAAATTCGGCGTCATCGCAGTAGTGTCAGCGTGATTGTTTTCCGAGCGGTCATGCGTCTTGACTAAGCGGTGTTTTTGTCATCACCTAATTTTGTCATGCGATACTATTACATAGATGCCCAAGGCCAAACTCTTGGCCCGGTCGAAGAAGCTTATATTCGGGATTTACGGGCCAAGGGGATTGTCAACGATTCCACGCACCTGAACTTGGTAGGTTCCACCGATTGGCAAAGTCTGGAGGAACTATTGCCCGCGGAAGACCCTCCACCTCCACCACCACCTCCTCCCAGAATAGAGGATGCGGAACCTCCATTGAGTGGAAATTTATTAGTAGAAAGAAATGGTCAAAACTTTGGGCCTTATTCGGTTGCCGAGGCAAAGCAATACCTTGAAGGTGGGGAATTGTCGCAAACCGACAGTGCTTGCTGGGAAGGTGCCAGCGAGTGGCTTCCACTGAACCAGCTGTTGGCTCGTGCAGCCACTCCGTCGCCTGCCCCCGAGTCGCCCCGTCCTCAACTGGCTGACCAGTACGGCGAATCCAGCAAGACGAGCATATCGCCTGCCCCCGAGTCGCCCCGTCCTCAACTGGCAGACCAGTACGCCGGATCCAGCAAGACGAGTACGTCACTTGACATCGATGGTCTCCTCGCTGATTTCAAGCAACAGTATGAAGTTATCTACGCTGGCAATGAGAACAAAAACATGGGAGAAAAGGTATTCTTTGGCTCGGGAATTCCCTATGAAAAACTAATCGGTGCCTATGCTGGATATGCCTATGAGGCCAAGAGCAATAACCACATCAACTTGGTTCTGCTCGACGATACTCTAAGCGGTGACTCCAAGAAAGGCTTTTTGGCCACGAATATGGGAGTTTATTTCAAAAACATGATGGAGAAGGGTAGCTTTATCGAGTGGTCGCAGATTCAATCGATTCAATCAAAGGCCGGTTTTTTGGGCAGCAAAATACTCATTAATCATACTCAGAAAATCGAAATGCAGCCATGGCATGGGAAAATATTGGCTTCCTTGTTGGAAGAGGCGCTTAGATTTTTACGGAAGAATACCAAGCTGCTTGTACAAGGTTCCGCACCCTCCTCCACTTCCGATCCGAGCATGGCATCACCGAATCAACAATACCACTCTGACTTGGTGGACATCGATCCCGAAATCAAGCAGGCATACAGTCGACACTTCCTGATGCTTGAAGAGATGCTCTCGGAAGGCGAAATGGTGCATGCCATAGCTAGGGGCGTCGGAGGTTTCGGAAAGGCTGGCAAGGAAATTACGGCGGCTACCAACAAGCGAATTTTGGTTTTTCGGCAGATCGTTAATTTGTTGATGCCTCAATTCGAGCAGGAAGAATTTTACTGGACTGACATCGAGTCCATCAAGGTAGTATCTGGAATGCTTATGTCCGAGATAGTCATCCGCACCCGAGGTGGGGAGTTTGCGATGAAAAACGTAAGCTCCGACGATGCCGCTGGGTTTGTTGCATTTACGACTGGTTACCTCCAGCGATTGAAGTCTTCGTGAGTCGGAGTAGCCTCGTTGGAATCTGAATCCTCGGTGGTGTCCGTCTCGACTCGTTCTACGAAAGAAGCGGTCAAGTCGTCTACCGTGAGGTTGGCGTTGGTATCATCTGCTCCCGTGGTGGAACCCGGAGCCTCGGTGTTTTGGGTATTTTCGGTCATGTTGTAACTCTGCGCTTTGAAAAGTTCGCACTCTTGTCTGCATTGCCGAAGCAAATGCCTGCACAAGTATATTAACCGAAATTCCGGTTTTTTTGACAGGAATCGTATAAACGGGGCAAAAACAAGGGTCTAACACCAAGAGAAACTACATCGCCGTAAACACCTTTCCTCTTGCTTGAGAAAGGAAAGGAGAAGAAAGTAAGTTTTATGGGAAAAAACAAGAGATCCCGAGATGTCCTCGAAGCCATTCGTCGCAACACGGGCTATGCTACGGGAAGAGCTTTCAGTTTAGTCGCATCCGTGCTGACGGTCGTGGCTTGCGCTGGTCTACCTTGCTTGGTACCAGCCGTGAATGGAGATGAAATTCTACTTTCCCTTATTCTAATAGGAGCCTTGGGCGGTGTGGTGCCGGCTTTGCTGCTGAACCACTTGGCGAACGCAATTTTTGATGGAGCCGATTCCCTTGTCCAGATCGCCAAGTTTCAAGAACGTTCCCTGAGACGTCGCAACGATGCGCTCGATCTGGTGGAAAAGATTAGGGAAGAAGTGGAAGCGGATGATGAAAAACCCGAACCCGCCAAACCAGAAGAAAATCTCTCGGTGATTCCACCCGTGGCAGAAGAAGAGAACGAACAAGAACTTCCTGAGAACGAAGAAGCATCCTGATCCTCAGTTCGGCCCCTATACTTGGGTGAGGAACCAGAGGCCCGTGCCGGAAACGCTGAGAATGAAGACGAAGGAGATTAAGTTGGTGTACATAGCTTTATTTAAGATATATTAATACTTACACCAAATATGCAATAACTTCAAATTGTAGCTGCATTTTTTTGAAAAAACTTGAAGTTAGGCTAAATCAGCTACCGAGATTTCCCCTCCTCGGCAGCACCGAGAAAGAAATCGAGGGACTCCGAAATTCCTTGTTGGAGATCCGTAAGGGGCATGCGGGGAAACGCTGAAACAGCCGAGTCGTCATTGAGATCATATACGAATGGAGTCTCCTCGGCATCGGGAGAAATCGACACCTTGAATCGCTCGGACAAGCCGCGATCGGAGGCAGTCTGACGAAGCAGTTCCAAAAAGGCTTCGATTCGTTGGCTTTGTCCACGAAGGTTAAAGGCTCCATAGCCGGAAAATGGATGAAGAACGGCGCACCCGAAGCCGGCTCCGACGTCGGGCGAAAAATGGTAATGCTCGTGCCCTTTGTAAGGCACCTCAAAGGGTACGCCCAGAGCCACGGCCTTGAGAGCATGAGTACCCGCCGCAGTGAAACCACGATCGCGTCCGGGCCCATAGGTCGTGGCGAGCCGAAGGGATACAGTCGGAGCGCCCGTTGCCTGATGGAACGCCTGAGCCATCCCTTCGCCCGCTATTTTCCAATATCCGTATAGGTTGAAGGGCTGGTAGGGATCTTCGGGGCGCACGCCTTTCGGCCCGTAGAGTGAACGGGGACCGTACACGGCTCCGGAACTGGCAAAAACAAAGCGCTCGAGAGGTTTTTTCAATTCTTCGGAACAAGCTCGAAAAAGGTTGGCCGTTCCGACAAGATTCACTTCCAGTCCGCGCATCGGGTAGTCGCGACAGTCGGGAGTTTGAAGGGCGGCGAGATGGAGGACGTGACTAGGTTGAAGTTCGCCGACAACTTCACGCAATCGAGAAAAGTCGGCGATGTCTCCGGTAACGAAGGACAGGCGAGGATTTCGATCTTCAACTGAGGGGGGCTGGCTTCGGTTGAAACCGATGACTTCTTCCGCTCCTTCCTCAAGAAGCCAATCTACGGCGGCTGAGCCAATGCAACCTCCGGATCCGGTAACGAGTACGCGCGCCATTAAGTTTCGGGGTGAGACTTTACAGGAAAACGAGTGTGGCCAAACCAAGAAAAGCGAAGAAGCCCACGACATCGGTAACGGTAGTGACGAAGACCCCGGATGCCACTGCGGGATCTATGCCGATCCGCTCGAAAAAGATCGGCAAAAAAGCTCCCGAAACGCCCGCGACCATCATGTTGATCACCATGGCTCCGCCAATCACTCCACCGAGAACAAGATCGTCGAACCAATAGGTCGCTCCAAATCCCGCCAGTAGGGCGAAAAGACAGCCATTGAGGGTACAAACCACCAACTCCTTGCGGACGGCCCGCAGGGAATTAAAGGGCGTGAGCTCTTTGGTAGCGAGAGCTCGAACGGTAATGGTGAGCGTTTGCGTTCCCGCATTGCCTCCCATAGAGGCCACAATCGGCATAAGTACGGCAAGCGCCACCATGTGCTCGAG
>JABHOU010000212.1 GCA_018695085.1 Opitutia bacterium
CGCAATGCCCATCCCGCCAAGCGTTTGGGAGCAGGCAGGCATTGACTTCGGAGACGACAATCCTCTGTTTGCCGGTCTCGCCAACGCCGTAAAGGGAATCAGGGAAGTCGGATTTGGCGCCGGTTTCGCTGAAAAGTCGCTCGGGGTCAACGCGGCCATCACATGCGCCGATACCCAATCCGCCCTTGCCCTATGGACGATGGCTCAAGCCGGTCTAGGCATGGCTCAGCTTGCGGCGGCAGGCGAAGGGAACGCTCCCCCGATCCTCAACCGAATAAAGACGCAGACCAAGGGAAAGAGCGTGATCATTTCCGTTCAAGTGTTGCCCGAGGATTTGGATGAGCTTGGCCAATTCGGTCCCGGAGAACCAGTCTTCCGGGACGATGAAGAACCCGACCCGGAGGAACTTATAGGTGAGAAGGCGGCCGATTTGACCTTGCCTATGCTCGGTGGCGGCGAGTTCGACCTGTCGGAGCACATTGGCAAGAATGTGGTGGTTCTCGATTTCTGGGCCACTTGGTGCGGACCTTGCGTGAAGGCGCTGCCCGAAGTGATGAAAGCTACCGATTCCCTAAAAGGCAAAGGGGTTGTTTTAGTGGCAGTGAACCAAGGGGAAGATGCGAAGCCGATTAACAAGTTTCTCAAGCGTAAAAAGTGGCAGGGTCTCAAGGTGGCGCTCGACAACGAGGAAATCAGTAGTGACGCGTTTATGGTGAGTGGTATCCCACAGACGGTAATTATCGATAAGAAGGGTATTGTTCGACACGTGCACATTGGTTATTCCCCTAATATCGGCAAGCGCTTGAAGAAAGAACTGGAAGCCATTTTGGCCGAGTAAGAGGCTTTTTCAGTTTTCTCAGCATATTTATTTCATAAAGTGCTTATTATGAGCACTTTTATGATTATGTTGAAATAATTTTCATCAAAAACGTCCCAAAGGGGTCGATCATCTCCTATTGGCTATTGTTCGTCAGTTTAACAACTAATTATCAACGCCATTCAAGGGGGCTTCTATCATGATGAAAGTCAACGACTTCCTAAAATATACCATAACACTCGACATAGAGTACGAGAATTACTTCAGCCTCATATACGATACGAAATATCTCTTGGAAGCCCGTTTGGGTCCCGATCGTCAGTTTGTAGCGAAGAAGTCCATATATGCGAATTGTCGCAAACGCGCCGTGCAGAAAGCCGTGCAATGGTTTTGGAAGGAGTTCAAGGGTGCGCTTGGCAGCGTGCACAAGACGATGACTGTTGACGACCCTCATGGTGAAGTTGTCTACAACGAGGATTTTGCCTGTAACGATCTAGGAAACAAGTATCTCAGCGAAGAGACGATCGATAGAGTCATTGAGGAGTCCGATGGAGAACTCTTCAGGGATCTTTCTGAAGGATCGGAGAATCATCCCCCCAACAGCGTCAAGCGGGCTAAGCGTCGCCGCAAGCAAAGCAACGTCATAGCGCCTCGCATGACCCAGTCCCCTGCCGGCACGATTTATTATCGGACTACCATGGTTCCTCAATATTCCAAAGATGGTAAGATTATCCAACGTCGTAAGGTGAAGAACGTGAAATTGGCTTCCAAAACCTTGGACAAGGCTCTTCGCGAAGTTTCTCGCAGAGGTCTTGATCGTGACGAAAAGGTGGATGTAATTTCTTCTGTTATTGTTGAAGAAAACCTGAAGGAAGCGGCTTGAATCATTCTGAGCCTTCGTAATTTATTTAATTTTTGCGATGGATGATTCTTTGACCTGCGAAGGTTTTAGTTTATTCTGGCTTTTTTAATTCGATACAATGTCCCTAAACTTTCCCAAGGATTCTTCTTCTGCCTCCGGTCACGGTGGCGATGTTCCTGCCGAACTTGTGCAGTTGCTGATGAAGTACCAGCGACGCATTTTCGCGTACGTTCACACCTTGGTTCCCTCTCGCAGTGATGCAGAGGACATTTTGCAAGAGGCATGTGTCACCATATGCGAGAAGTTCGATCAGTTTGAATCGGGTACGAACTTTTATTCCTGGGCTTGCCAGATCGCTTTTTGGAAGGTTCGCGCAGCTCGCAAGAAGTTCGCTACCTCGAAGGTGCTCTTCAACCAGGAAGTCATGGAGGTCATTTCGGAAACTCGTGTCGAACTGGAGGACGAATTGGACGAGCGCCACGAAGCATTGTCGCGTTGTCTGGGCAAATTAAATGATCGGGATCGTCGCATGGTCCTTATTCGCTATGAAAGCGGTAATAACGTGCCGCAAGCGGCCCAATCCTGTGGACGTACCATTCAAGGCGCATACAAAGCACTTACTCGCATACGCAAAGCACTCTTTGATTGCGTCACTTTCGAACTCTCGCTGGAACAAGCTAGATGAGCCTCTCCGATCAAGAAATTCTTGAACTGCACGAGCTTCTCGACGCTCTTGTGGAAAACAACCTTGCTGGCGAGCGTCGCAAGCGGTTGGAGGAATGGTTGGCCGAAAGTGACGCCGCTCGCAGGCATTACGTCCGTTTTATGGACATGTCCAGCAGCCTTTGCTCCTATGCTGAGGAACGGCTTTCGGACGAGGATGATGAAGGCGTAGTCCCCTTTGAGCCCGATAGCGGGAAACTGGTTCGTTTTTTTCGGCCATTGGCTGTTGCCGCTGGCATCGCGATCGTGGGCTTCTTTGGATACAAGAGCTACTTGTCCAGCAACAATCAGAACCTTATTGCAGAAAAGCCTTCGGCTGAAACTTCTGAATCGTCAGTTGCGTCTAGCTTTGCCTTGACCTCCGATACGGTGGGGGTTCTCACTCGCGCCGCCGGAGTCGAATGGGATGAGGATTCCGACTACCGTCCCTTGCCTAACGAACCTCTTCGTGCCGGGACACTCAAGCTCAACGCGGGTTTAGCTCAGATTGAATTCCTTCAGGGAGCCAACGTGGTTCTTGAAGGTCCGGTTGAATTCGAACTTTCCGGTCCTAACGAAGGGGCTTTAGTTTTGGGTAAACTTCGAGCCAACGTTCCTAAAGTGGCGAAGGGCTTTTCAATTGATACGCCCAAAGGCAAGGTGGTCGACCTCGGTACCGAATTCGGTCTAAACGTCGAAGAAGACGGAGTCACTGAAATCTACGTGTACGTTGGCAAGGTTCTCTTTGAGGGCAAGGATCGAGATGCCGAACTGGCTTTCGAAGAACTGGAAGCCGGGGAAGCCGTGTTCGTCGACCAAAAGGGCAATTTGACTTGGATCGACATGCCGTCCGAGCCTTTCTTCGGTACAGCCGACCTCGCTTACCGATCCATGGAGGAATCCCAACGTCGGCATTCGGCATGGGTTGAACTGAGTGAGGAACTGGCTGCTGATCCTCGGAATTCACTTTATTTCACATTTGACGATCACCGTTCTTGGTCACGTATCCTTCGCGATGACGCTCAATCAAAAAAAGAGCGTCACGATGGCGCAATCGTCGGTTGCAAATGGAGTGAGGGACGCTGGCCCGGGAAGGGTGCTCTTTCTTTTGCGGGCGAAAATGATCGCGTTCATCTCAAACTTCCCAAACCCCTGCGATCCGCCACTCTTGCTTCTTGGGTGCGCTTGAACGAGATCGGGAGCGTTATGAATCCCATTGTTTGTTCCCCTATTAAAGATCCGAAGGTCGCTACTTTGGGGACTGCTTGCTGGGGGATCGATGGAACAGGACGTATCGTTCTTCGAGCCAAGGGAGTTGATTCCATGATTAAATATGTTTCTTCGGTTGCTTTTCGAAAGGAAAGAATCGGCCAATGGACTCACTTGTCGACCACTTACGACGCGGATAAGAAAATGGTAAGTCATTATGTTGACGGTCGTCCGTTTAGTCGCGAAAAAATGCAGGAAAACCTGCCGCTTTTCTTTGGAAAAAGTGAACTTGGCCACAATGGCGGAAAATATAAAGGCAAGCCAAGTCACGGTTTGCACGCATCGATTGACGAATTTTTTGTCTTCAATGAAGCCTTAGGCGAAGAGGAAATTCGTCGTCTTTACGAGATCGGCAGACCATATGCCTTGCCTCCGCGTTTGGCTCCGGTTTTGCCCTGAGAATCGAGTTGTCTCTCTCTATTCTTCACGGCATGACTTCTTTTGTGTCATACCGTTTTCTTAGTTTATTTGTAGGTCTGGCTATTCTTCCTGTTTCCGTACTGGAGTCGGAGGATTCCTTACTCCGGAAAGGTTCCGGGCATTGGGCCTTTAAGCCAGTCAAGCGATCTGCTCCTCCTCGGGTCAAGGATACACCTAACCCAATTGATTTCTTCATTCGTTCCAAGCTAAGTCAAAACGGACTCGATCCGGCGCCAGAGGCTTCCAAAGCGGTCTTGTTCCGCCGTTTGTCCCTGGATCTAACCGGACTGCCGCCTTCCTTTGAAGACTTGCGAGAGTTTCTGAAAGATGAACGACCGGAAGCCTTTGAGCGAGTGGTGGACAGGTTTCTTGCTTCGCCTCATTTCGGTGAAAGGTGGGGGCGCTATTGGTTGGACGTTGCTCGTTATGCGGACACGAAAGGCTATCTAGCCGGTGGTTCGAGCAGGCTATATCCGTTTGCCTACACCTATCGAGACTGGGTCATTCGGGCTTTTAATGAAGGAATGCCATACGATGAGTTCGTGAGTAAACAACTCGCCGCCGATCTGATCGTGGATTCTCCAAATCATCCGGATCTTGCTGCTCTCGGTTTTCTAACGGTTGGTCCTCGTTTTCTTAATCGCCGCCATCTGATCATTGACGATAGAATCGATGTGGTTACTCGAGGCTTGATGGGGTTCACCGTCGGTTGCGCCAGATGCCATGACCATTTTTTCGATCCTATTCCTCAGGAAGACTACTATTCTCTTTACGGCATATTTAACTCAGCTCGCCAGCCGAAGGAATTGCCTCTTCTTGGGCAACCCGACTTGGCTTCCAAGAACTACCGGGAGTTCGAGAAAAAGCGCAAGGGATTGGAGGCTGTAGTAAAAAAACATCTTAAATCAAACTGGGATGCCGTGCGTTCCGTAGATGGGCTGACTGCCTACTTGCAGCTCGTTTATGATGGGCGTGAACTTTCGGAAGACCGGTTCGAGGCTCTTGCCGTCAAACGTAAACTCTTTCCGAAGTTGGCTCGTCGTTGGCGTGCTTTTATAAAGGTGAAGGCTAAGCAAAACGATCGTGTTTTTGCAGTCTGGCGTGCTTTTGAAAAGTTGAATCCCGATAAATATCCAAATGCCGCAAAGTCCCTTTTGAAGCATGCTCCTCCCTTTCCTTCCTTTCTTTTGCGAGCTCTTCGAGGGCTTAATGAAAACGATTTTAAAGAAGTAATCGGATGGTATGCCTCGGAGTTTGCGTCATCTTTGAAAAATGCAAACTCCGGTGCTCAATCCAAAGGCATGACGTCCTTTGTGAAATCTTCCGGTTTTCCCGTTGGCTTTCCCGTCGAAGGCATTGAGGAATTTTTCGATACCAAGGCTCGCAATCATACGAATTCTCTCCGTTCGAAATTATCCAAGCACAAGTCGGAGCATCCGGGTTCTCCTCCAAGGGCCATGGCTTTGGTTGATGACTCGCTGTTGCGTAATCCTCGTATTTTCGATCGGGGTAATCCCAATGCCCCTGGGCGAGAGGTCTCGAGGCGCTTCCTCGCCGCACTCTCTCACAGGGCGGAACGCAAACCTTACGAGCACGGTAGCGGGAGGCTCGAGCTTGCCAAATCAATCCTTCATCCTGCCAACCCCTTGACCGGTCGTGTCTTCGTGAATCGGGTATGGATGCATCTGTTTGGTTCTGGTCTCGTCCGTACCCCAAGTGATTTCGGTTTACAGGGCGAAAACCCAACGCACCCACTTCTTCTTGACCATCTCACATACCGTTTCATCAACGAGGGATGGGATGTGAAGCATCTCATCCGCATCATCACCAGTTCCGCTGCTTATCGTCAGAAAAGCGCTACTGCTCCAATCCAAGATCCTGAAAATCGACTGTTGTCCGTAATGAACCGAAAGCGCCTCGATTTCGAGGCAATGCGAGACTCCATGCTCGCCGTTTCCGGCGAACTCGACCTAGCCATGGGCGGTCGGCCTGTTGATCTTGCCAAGAAGCCTTTTCCCGTTCGCCGGGCAGTTTACGGTTTTATAGAGCGTCAGAACTTGCCTGCGGTCTTCCGTACTTTTGATTTCGCCAACCCTAACATTCATGCCCCCCATCGTTTCGAGACCACTGTTCCCCAACAAGCACTTTTTGCCCTCAATGATCCATTCGTTCTGGCTAGAGCCGAAAAATTAGCTCGGGAAGCCGAATCATCAAAGGGAACTGATTTGTTGTCGGAAAAAACGCCCGAATCAGTAAGTCGTCTCCTCTTCCGTAGGATATTGCATCGGGATCCTTCTGCAAAGGAGTTCGCTTCGGCAAAAGCTTTTGTCGGATCGACTCCTTCTCGGGCCAAGTTGGCCGACTTAGCCCAATCCTTGCTCGTATCCAACGAATTCTTTTTTGTAGATTAATGTTTTCAACTACTGAAGAAAATTTACCCTTTGCTCGCCGCGACTTTCTCGCACGGTGCGGGATGGGTTTTGCCTTGCCTGCATTAGGTGCCTTGTGTGCCGAAAATGCCGTTGGTCTACCCGCGACGAACCCAATGATGGCGAGAGGCCCTCATTTTGCGCCAAAGGCCAAGCGTGTGATTCATTTGTTCATGAATGGTGGCCCTGCTCACATGGATACCTTTGATCCCAAACCCGAACTGAGCAGGTGGTCGGGCAAAGCCTTGCCTGAAGGTCGTCGTCTGGGTACCGAACGTAAAACTGGGGCGGCTTTCGGATCACCTTTCAGTTTTCGCCGATATGGCCAGAGCGGCTTGCCCGTTAGCGAGATTTTTCCTCACGTAGCTCGGCATGTCGATGATCTCTGCGTAGTGCGCTCGATGCATGCCGATGTGCCGAATCACGAGCCGTCCCTAATGCTGATGAACTGTGGCGACGGTCGTTTGGTGAGACCTAGCATGGGTTCCTGGGTAACCTATGGACTCGGCTCGGAAAATCAAAACCTTCCCGGATTCGTGGTGTTGTGTCCCGAAGGTTATCCCATCACCGAAACGCAAAACTGGCGTTCTGCATTTCTTCCCGGAATTTATCAAGGCACATACGTCAATCCATCCAAGGGAGGACCTTCCGAGGTTCTGCCCAACCTGAAACCCGCTCGATCGGATGACAGGCAAGCGAAGCAACTGGATCTTCTCCGATCCTTGAACCGCGAACATTTCGAAGAGAGGGGAGGGGATCCTCGCCTTGAAGCTCGAATTCAGTCTTTTGAGTTGGCTTACCGGATGCAAATCGAAGCCAGCGACGCCTTCGACGTTTCACGAGAATCTTCCCGTGTCCGCGATTCCTATGGTTCAGGGGTTCATGGCAAACAATGCTTGATTGCTCGAAGGTTGGTGGAACGCGGCGTGAGGTTTGTTCAGCTCTGGCATGGAGCAGGCCAACCTTGGGACAGTCATGATGAAATAGAGAAAAACCACAGACGCTTGGCGAAGGAATGCGACCAGGCAATAGGAGCCCTTCTCACTGATCTCAAGCAATCCGGTTTATTGGAGGAAACTCTGGTGCTCTGGGGTGGTGAATTCGGGCGTACTCCCACTGTCGAATTGCCCAAGCCGGGATCCAACGCCGGTAAGATCAATGGACGAGACCATAACCATCATGGATTTTCGATTTGGATGGCAGGGGGCGGCGTCAAAGGAGGTTTCGCCTACGGGGCGACTGATGAATTCGGTTTCGCTGCGGTGGAGAATCCTGTGCATGTTCACGACCTGCATGCTACGCTGCTGCATCTCTTGGGCTTTGATCACGAGCGACTTACCTATCGATATGCGGGCAGGGATTTTCGTCTGACCGACGTACATGGCAAAGTCGTTACCGACCTGATCGCTTAGAGTTATTCCGCTCGGATTCCTCGCAATACTTGGAATTTCGCTCCCATATTACCGGGGTGCAGCAGTTCCATGAGGGTTTGCCTGTCGGGGTCAAACTCGCCTCCCTTTCCCGTTACTATGGCTTCACAGGCAGAGGATGCGTGGCCTAGCAAGAAGGATTCCTGTCTCTCGACTTGGACTTTGGCAAAGCCTTGATCCTTTAGAACTCCCTCAAGCATGTCCCAACAGACATGACAGGTGATGTCTTGCTCTCCGGGTGATGCTAGAAGGTCATCGGACAGGCGGTGTCTCTTATAGGTGCGGGCAACGCCTTCCGGTCGCCGCCTCGTGAAGTCTTCCATGGAGAGTCCGTAGTCAAAAGTGAGAAAGAGCCCTTTCCACTCCTTCGAGCATAGGTCGATGAGAGAATCTTTTGCTCCAGTCGGGAGATCGAGCAGGTAATCGTGGGGAGTTTCTGGCGAAATTTCCTTTAAAAGGGAGGGAATGCTGTCGGATTGATGTAGGTCAATTTCTCGGAGACCGCTTTCGGTTACCTCTACTCCTCGTTCCAACCAAACTTTCTCCTTGTCGAAGCGAAACCTTCGAAAAGGTTGGGCATCCAGCCATTCGTTGGCGAAAACGATGGCTTTGGGAGGGATGTCGAGGGAATCGAAAAGCCGAATGGTTTTCGTTGCCCCGAATTTATGTTCAACGCCTTGTAAAACGGATCGGTCCGGTTCGGCTGCTATTTCAACGAAAGTGTAAGTATTGAGATCGGTATCCCCCAATAAGCTTTCACACGCTGCGACCACCAATTGGCCGAAGATCGGACCAAGGCTTTGGGCGGTATAAAAATCGGTTTCGGGAGAACGGCCTACACGCATTTTGGAAGTCGAGTAGTAACCGACCTCCGGCGCGTAAAGGGTGGTGGTGACAAAGGTGGGGTAGTCCATTTGTCCCTTCTCGTCGGTCGCATCCCGAAGTGCTGCGATTAGATCTGATTGAGGTTTCTCGTTTGACATTGGCATTTGCTAGTTCTTGGGGTAAAGGGTTTGGGGTGAAACTCAAGCAGGTTGTCGTTTGGGGCATACCGCCTTTTCTGCTGCTGATTGCCCTCTTGGCCTTGTGGAACAATCCTGTGACGCGAGCCTATTTTGATGGCGATTACTGGAAGGCGGTAGGCAAGTTCGGGGAATCCCTTAGGCTTGCTCATGCTCGCTACGTGGATGACGAAAAGGCCGAGTACGAGACCCTTGTCGATACTGCTTTAGATGGAATGACTTCGGCGCTTGACCGGCATTCCAGTTATTATCCTCCACCACGTTACGAAGAATTTCAGAATGATACGAAGCTACAATATTTCGGAATTGGCGTCGTTATTCGGAAAGTGGAGGAAGGCATATTGATTGCTCGCGTTTTTCCAAGCGGTCCGGCGGAGGTGGCCGGCGTGCGCCCGGGAGATTTTGTGGCCAAAGTGGAAAAAACTTCCGTTACGAATCTTACCCTTTCCCAAGTTAGCGACTTAATAAAAGGGGAGGAAGGTACCACAGTCCTAGTTGGTTTGCGTGATGTGGTTGGCGATGCACGTGAGGTGGAAGTGACTCGTGGGCGAATCCAAATGTCCAGTGTTGATGATGTTCGCGTCGACTCCAACGGTACGGGTTACTTGCGCCTTGAGCAGTTCACTGCCCGTACGGGAAATGAACTTCTTGCCGCACTTGCCGATTTGGAGCAAGATGGCGTGAAGCGTCTGATTCTAGACTTGCGGGACAACTCGGGTGGTCTGCTTTCAGCTGCCGTGGAGGTGGTGAGTGAGTTCTTAGAGGAAGGCAAGCTCGTGGTGTCGATTAAAGGGCGAAACAATTATCCCGAAAGGAGTTATCATTCCAAACCCAAAGGTCCTTCACGATCCTACCCATTGGTCATCCTTATTAACGAAGGCAGCGCCAGTGCCTCTGAAATTGTTGCCGGAGCACTGGGGGTGTCGGGTCGAGCGAGGTTGGTAGGCGAAAAGTCCTATGGGAAGGGTTCCGTACAGACGGTCTTCGGGCTAGAGGATGAATCTGGGTTACGCTTAACCACGGCGATGTACTATCTTCCCGATGGTTCTACTATTCATGAAAGTGGCATCATTCCCCATCTGACTGTTCCTTGTGACGAGGAAATGGAAGGCAAACTCCGTATTCAACGTTTTCAGGATGCATTCTCCGATCCCGAATCTTTCGAGAAACTTTTTGGCTTTGCCCCGGTTCGCGACAAACAATTACAGATCGGACTGAGCTTGTTTTCCGGTAAATCGCTTAAAGAGATTCAAGGTCAGCTTGAGGCTCAGGAAGCACTTGAGGGAAATCCGTGATTCTGGGCATCGAGAGTTCTTGTGACGAATCCGCTCTTGCCCTCTTTTCGCCTGATCAAGGAATTGTCGGCGAGTGGGTAAACAGTCAGATACCCACTCACATAGAGTATGGTGGCGTCGTGCCCGACATTGCGGTTCGCGAGCACCTTTCCAACTTTTTCGTCCTGCTTGACGAGGCGGAAAAAGAGGGACGTCTCAGGAACTCCGTATCTCGAATTGCCGTAACTTGCGGTCCGGGTTTGGCAGGTTGTCTCGCAGTAGGCCTTTCCTTGGCCAAGACGCTCGGACTGCTCTGGGATGTTCCCGTCATTGGCGTCAATCATTTGCGAGGACACGCATTGTCACCCTTCCTTCCGCTTTTTCCGAAGCAGGAAGACATCTTTGCCGCTTACCTTCCGCACCTAGGTTTACTTGTCTCCGGCGGCAATACCATTCTCTTTCGTATTGATGAAGGCCAGTCCATCGAGATTCTAGCTGAAACCGTTGACGATGCGGCAGGCGAGGCCCTTGACAAAGGAGGAAAACTTTTGGGTATTCCTTATCCCGGAGGTCCCATTCTCGAGCAGCATGCGATAGGTGGAGAGCCTCGAGCTTTCGATTTTCCACGATCTTTTTCAGATCGCAGCGAGATGCGTTTTAGTTTTTCCGGTCTCAAGACCAGCCTGTTGTATACTCTTGAAAAGCTCACCGACGATCAAATTAAGGCATGTTATGCTGATCTTTGCGCGTCCTACCAAAGTGCGGCGATTGACCAATTGGTGACAAAAACCAAGCACGCCTTGGAATCGAGTGAATTTTCCAGCCTCGGTCTTTCAGGGGGGGTTGCCAACAACAAGACGCTTCGTCGTCTTCTGGCTGAATTAGCCTCTGAACAAAGCATACGATTTATACCGGCAAATCCCTGCCACACAGGAGACAATGCCGCAATGATCGCTTTTGCCGCGCATATCGATCGGGAGTGTGTTACGGAAGATTCTGCAGCACTTACTTTTCAGCCGTCTCTTCGATTAACTTGATTTCAATTTTACCCTGTTCACTAACGGATATTGTCGACCCATTTGGAGTTCCGAAAAAAACTCCAAAAGTCGCTCGTTCTTGCCTTGTTCCTCCAATCCTTGCATATTCTCTTTTTTTTCCTATTTAAGCACCCATGATTTCCGACTCAGAAGCACCTAAGAAGCTTTCAAAAAATGAAAGTATCAAGGAAAACAGCGATTTTCTTCGAGGGACCATCCTCGAAGGTCTCGCCGATGATTCAACTGGTTCAATTTCCGCCGATGATTCCCAACTAACCAAGTTTCACGGCACCTACTTGCAGGACGACCGAGATATCCGTTCCGAGAGGATAAAGCAAAAGCTGGGAAAAGCCTTCTCCTTCATGATTCGTATCCGAGTGCCCGGAGGCGTTTGCACGCCATCACAGTGGCTCGACGTCGATCGACTCTCAGATCAATTTGCCGATGGAACTTTGAAGCTCACTACTCGACAAGCATTCCAGTTGCACGGAGTTCTCAAGAGCAACCTAAAGCAGACGATTAAGGAAATAAACGATACCCTGCTTGACACTCTTGCCGCTTGTGGCGACGTAAATCGAAACGTGATGTGCACGCCTACTCCTTTCGAATCCAAAGCACATGCCGAAACCTTGGAAATCTCCAAGGCCATTAGCGAACATCTTTCACCTCAGACGAGTTCCTATGCCGAAATCTGGCTTGATGGTGAACGCAAGGTTATCGACCAAGGTGAGGAAGTTGAACCCATTTACGGCAAGACCTATCTTCCCCGAAAGTTCAAAATTGCCGTTGCAGTTCCTCCGCGCAACGACGTTGACGTTTTTTCAAACGACTTGGGCTTCGTTGCCATTGTCGAGGAAGGAGAGATTGTAGGCTACAACGTACTTGTCGGCGGGGGTCTCGGAATGACTCACGGCAAAGATGCCACATACCCTCGAATTGCCGATGTCATTGGCTTTTGTACTCCCGATCAAGTTCTTCAATTGGCCGAGGAAATCGTTAAAATCCAGCGCGACTATGGTGATCGTTCCGATCGTCGACACGCTCGAATGAAGTATACAATTGAAGATAGAGGGATCGAGTGGTTCAAGGAAGAATTGAATAATCGACTGGGTCGGGTACTCGAGTCTTCACGGGAAGTCACTTTTGATGCCACGACCGATCGATACGGGTGGACCCAAGATCATGAAGGGAAATGGCATTGCTGCCTCTTCGTAGAGGGTGGACGTCTTCGAGATTTCGATGGAGTGAACGCCAAATCGGCTATTCGTGAGATTGCGAAGATCCACAGTGGTGATTTCCGATTGTCTCCCAACCAAAACCTAATCGTGGCACGGGTGGATGATGCAAATAAGTCCGAAGTGGAAAAGATTCTTGCTGATCATGGATTGTCCGACTCGGCCAAACTGTCGGGTCTTAGGCTCAACTCCATTGCATGCACTGCTCTCCCCACTTGTGGTCTCGCATTGGCCGAGAGCGAACGTTACCTCCCAAACCTTGTCGACGAACTGGAAAAGGTCATTGATGACTTGGGCATTCGAGAGGAATCCATCGCCATACGTTCTACAGGTTGTCCAAATGGGTGCGGTCGACCTTATCTTGGCGAAATCGGTCTCGTCGGCAAGTCGCCTGGCAAATACAATGTTTATCTTGGTGCTGGTTTTGACGGTGGTCGACTCAATAAACTTTACAAGCCCGCCTTGACCAATGACGAAATTGTCGCTGAGCTTACCGTCGTTTTGAGACGCTATTCTGACGAGCGCGAGTCGGGCGAACGCTTTGGTGACTTTTGCATCAGGGCGGGGTATGTTAAGGCGACTATTCAAGGTGCTGACTTCCATAACTAAAATTCTGCATTGTTGCAGAAAGGTAACTTGAAGTGAGCAGAAAGCGTGGAGGTGGTAAGCGTGCTGCTCGCCGAACTCATGCCGACCTGCATACTGGGATTTCAACCCTGGACGAGGATGACGCGTTGGAGTTGGTGGAGAAATTGGGGGACGATGCTTTCCTTTTGATTCTGGATCAGGTTCAGGATCCTCGTAATCTAGGCGCTTGTTTACGTTCCGCCG
>JABHOU010000656.1 GCA_018695085.1 Opitutia bacterium
ATGAGCGGGAGACCCGACCCTTGTTCCTTGTACTTGAATTTGGTCACCTCCGAATCCGCCAACCATGATCCCGACAATGCCCGTGGGTCCCAAGGTCCAGGGCTTGCGGGTTTTTCCTTCAATTTTAGGTAGAGGTTCGCCTTTGGTCAGGTTGGGAAGATGGGTCGGGCGCTGAGGTCGGGCATCGGGGATTTTCTCATCAGTTCCTGCCACGGCGGCTTGTTGCTCGGGAGTGACTTCGCGCTCCGCGCAAAAGGATTCTGCGGCTAAGAGAAGGCATAACGACTTGATTGCAAATCTCGGGCAAGAATAAACGTAAGGTTTCATGTGATTGATCAATAGAGTTTTTCTGGGAAATTATTCCGGTTCATTGCCTAAGGCATATTCAGGAGGATGGAAAAACCGGTGAGTTGAGAAAGCCGGGTCAATTTTTCCAATTGGGGTCGCGGAACTTCAAGGGATGGGGCGAATACCAAATGAACGCTCTGGCGTACTTTGGCGCGAACCTTCGAACGTTCTTCAAGCAAGGCTTCGAAACGTTGCAGGAGGGAGTCGGCGCGTTTTTGGGAATCAACGACGTAGGACCCCCGACCAAACCATAGTGAATCGAAAACAAAGTCATCGTCCATCAAGCCGGCATCATCCGTCAAGTGGATGATTTCAACCGGCAAGAAACGGCCGAATAGACGGTTGAGTTCAGACGGTACGGAACTTGAGCATTCTTCGTCGGTTCCCAAATAGAGGAATGAATCTCCCCTTGCGGTGAGTCGTCTTAATTCGTCGCTCATGTCATGTTCCTTGCTCGAGGGACGCTGAACGAGGGAGGGCAGGGGAGTGAACCAGTTTAGCCAAGAACTCGGGAGAGGGAGAGCAAAGGATGCTTTGCCGTAAACGTTCGCTCGCCTGAGGTAATCCGAAATACAAATGAGGACGCCAAGCAAGCAAAGCCATCGAATGGCTTGGAGATTCAGGGAGTCCAGTTTCTGAGCTTGATTGAAATCCGCATCGTTCATGATAGCCGAAGGCTCCATGTTCTTTTCGGTCTGCGCCAATTCCGGTTCGATTCCGGCTATGACGTTCTCTCCTTCAATAGCTTCCATTCCTTCTCCTTCGCCATCTTCATTTTTGCTTCGGCTCTTTTTGGTCTTCTTCCACTCGGGCTCACCCTCGCTTTGAAGCTTTTCCATGTAGGCCAAATCTTCATCGTCCATGCCGGCGAGATCGAGGGCGTCTCCAGCATCATCCTCGGCAAATTGCAAAGGCGCGATTTCCTTGTGTCTACTGTCTTTCAAAGCCGTTAGCTTGGCTTCCCGAACTTCGTTGAGGTCGGCGACCTGACTGCTTCTGTCCACCTGTATGCGAATTATGTGATTTTTCGAATTGTGGTTGCCTAGAAACCAGGCGATTACGCAAAAGAGAAGTCCGCTTGAGGCAAGCATACGAGTAGGGCGAACAAGATAAGCCAGCCAAAGCAGGCTGGCCATCCCCCAGAGGGCAACGCTTGCATAACCGAAGTCGCTAAAGGTTTCCGGGTTCATTTCCTGAGCCTCATAACGGCATCGTTCCACTGGGTGAAGGAATAACTGAGCAGATTGATACCCAGGTTAAAGGCAGCATCCCTCATTTGCGGAGTGATATCCGTAAATCCGGGATTTTTCCATGCATCGTTCATGTCTCCCGGATGATAAAAGAGTACGATTCGGCCGTCGTGCTTGATCGCCTTTGCCCTTCGGCCACCGTGGTGCCAGAAGGCGGGAGCTCCATCAGGAAATAGGTTGGGCACTTGAAAGATGACGTCGTCATCCGCCAAGTCGATGAAGGGCTTGTCGGGAAAAACCTGTCGTACGAATTGAACGAAGGAATGGTGAAAACTGGGGCTGCCTGCATCCGCAATCAGCATCCCTCCCTTCAAGCAGTATTCGCGCAACACTTTCCGATCGCCCGCGCCGACTCGCCCCATGCTTCCGTTGCCGGTCAAATAAACGAAAGGAGGGAATCCGTCTTCGGGGTACTTGGATAGGAATGCGATTGAATGGCTTTCTCCTTTCTTGGCAATTTTCCTGAACCCCGAGGCATCTCTAAAAGCCTGCAGGAAATTGACGTCGGCCCCGGTCGGGTCATCCATTCCGTCGTCCCACCCGTTTCCTCCGTGTTCCAGGCGGATGAAACGTATCTTGTAGTCCTCCATCCCTGCGGGGAAGCCTCCCTCTGTTCCTCCACCTGCGCCCAGGTTCCCGGGGACTCCGTTTGGGTTTGCCTGGTAAGTCAATTTCGTGGCTTCCTTCATTTGCTCGGAGAGATCCGAATCATCGATGTCGGGCATTGCGTAAATGATGGCGGAATTCGGTCTGAGAATAAGCTTCTCTTTCTTTTTCTTTTTCGGTTTCACCATCTTGACCATTGCTACCACCGGGTTTCCGCTCCCCTTGGGCAATCGATAAGCCTCCACGCATCCAGCCATTTGCAAGATCCAAGGAATAACTATGAGAACCAGCACGTGCGTCGCTATGCTCCGATAGAGGCTCTTGCGATGTCGTTCGTCAGGGCCATGAGTCCTCAAGTCTTCAAGGGTCAGGTCGCCGTCCATTGGTTGCCCTTCCGATTTGGAGAATACGGAATAGACTGCCCGCGTCTTGAGCATGGCCTGCAACCAAACCGCATAGAGTGCAATGGCCATCGCAGGCCATGAAATTTCCCACCAAATAAGCAGAGCCGACACCCGATCGGGGACCTTTCCCGCCACCTCGACCTTCGCCCCGACCGCAGTCGAGTATCCTATTCCCGTAGCGATAAGGTAGAGGGCAACCGTCAGGTATACCGCGTATAGACCCGCTCTCATTAAAATATAGGCCAAGCGGTTCGGCCAAAGCCCGAGCAACCCTCCTCCTCCCACAAGCAAACTAGCACCGGCGAAAGCTTGGAAGCAATAGGTCAGCAGAATAAGCAATCCAACCTCCTCAAAAGGGGCGGACGCCATCGGGTTGGCGATGAGCCATGCATGCAAGGCAGGTGGAATCCATTGCCAAACTCCCCACCCGAGAGTTGCCATAAGCAATGCGGCAACCCTTACCGTCCAAGCTTTGACACTCGAGGGACCGGTCGGTATCTCGTCGTATCTAACTGATGCGGTCAAGGATTGCATGAGATTGAATGAAAGAACTTTCTTTTGGCTTCTTTACTCGAAGAGGTCCTCCTCGGGATCGGACAGGGCGGGTTTTGCAGGTCCGGGTTTGATCACATCAAGCTCTTTTTCGATAAGCCCTTTTTCCTTTCCGTCCCCTGATCCGGATCCCTGGTCGGCACCGTTCTTTTTAGGAGAATCAACTTTTGGAGCCTTGTCTTTACCGCGTTTTCCCTTTTCGAACTGGCTGCTCAGGTCCTGTGCTTTCAATCCGTTTTTCTCCGCGATGTCGCGCAGGGACGAAGTCGCTTCACGAACCGCCTTTTCAATTCTTTCCTCTTCGCTCAATCCCGTGAGGTCCTTGCCCGTAACCGTTTCCATTAGGAAGGGTATACTCGTGCCCAACAGGACTACGGCATGTATAAGGATCGTGAAGGTCAGGATTGACTTGAGGCTTCTTCCCTCGAAGTGCCTCAACATATGGTTGGGCGAATGGTTTTGTTCTTCTTTGCTCATGATGTTTTTTGCTTTGTTGAAATTGGATCAGTTTGTTTTTTCACCGACTGCTTCGATGATCCCGCCCGCCTCTGCGATTGCCTTGAGAACGGGTTCGAAGGTTTCCTTGGGGAGGTTTGCGTCGCACTTGAACTGGACGTGTCTTTGGTCATCGGTAACCGTATTCGTCAACAAGGCGCGAACCCCCCACTCGACGTCTTTTGCCCCGTCCACGCGCACCCCGTCAAAATATATCTCACCATCCTCCGAGACGGCGATCCTTGCCACTACGGTGGCTTCCATCTTTTCGACCTTCTCGGATTCCGGCAGGGTTACCCGAACGTTTGCCTTGTCCTTGGAGACTTCGCTGCACACGAGGAAGAAAATGATCAGAAGAAAAGCGATATCCCCCATGCTGGCGATGGGCACAGGTACGGAACGCCGTTTCTTTCTTTGTGATTTGCGCATGGTCTTATTCCTCTTCCACCAAGGCGACTAGCCCCCCGTTCGAGCTGATTGCGGCAAATGCCTGGAAGTATAGGTCGTAGGGCGTTCCCTTCTCGGACTCCAGCATGATGGTTCTCTTGGATTCCTCTTTTTCCAGTAATTCAAGAGCCGCCAGACGCTCATTTAGCAGTTCGACGTCAACGTCCTTGTCATTGAACCTTATCCCATTGGTGGAAAGCCGGATTACGGGAGTCTTTTCGGACTGCGTCTGGTTGGATTTCTCCCCGGCCGGCAAGTCTGCCGTGATGGACTTCACCTTGACCAAGGTGGTGGCCACCAGAAAGTAGATGATAAGCAAAAACGCAATATCCGAAAAGGAACCGGTGGGGATATCTCCCTTCCGATGCTTCTTGGTCCTTCCTTGTTTGCGTTTTTTGAACATCCGGGCGGATTAATGATGGGTCAGGATGAATTCCGTCAGCTCGCTCGTGCCCTCGTCCATTTCCAGTTCGATTTCGTCACTCCATCGGTTGAATACGCTCTGCGGAATGACGGCCGCCAAGGCGATGATCAGACCGACTGCTGTCGTAACCATTGCCTCGGAGATACCGTTTGCGACTTCGCCTCCGCTCCCTCCGATGCTTCCCGCCTCGGCCAATCCGGCAAAGGACGCGATCATGCCGGTAACCGTCCCCGTCATCCCAAGCAAAGGAGCAGCTGTTCCGATTGTCGTAAGCACGTCGAGCCTCTTGGTGACAACACTCATGGCTTGGGCTCCGGACTCCTCCATGGTTTGGCCCACTACCAGTCGCATTGTCTCGGAACTCTCATCCTTTTCTTTCAAATGCTTGTAGGAACGCACTCCTGACAACAAGACCGAGGCAATAGGCCCGGAGGAGGTCTCGCAAACCGAGATTGCATCATTGTAATCATCCTTGCGCAGGCTGGCGAGTACCCTTGACCGAAGAGACCGTGTGTCGATTTTTCGGTTTGCCCGAAAAGCTGACCATCGATCGTAAACCACGGCTAGGCTGATCAGGCTGCACAAGATCAGTGGGACCATGATCGGTCCGCCTTTTAGTAGATGTTCTAACATGTCTGTTCTTTTGTTTGTTTGTTTTGATTAAGTAATTTCTCCAGCACGATGAGAGCGTCACGGGGAGAAAGGGAAAGGCTCTTGGTCATTAGAGACGATGCAGGTTCCAGAACGAGTTTTCCGCTGGCATGGTCATAATAACTCGATTGGCATTCGGACACTGAAATGCGTTCGACGTAATGCCTGCGGTTTGCAGCAACCAGTACGAGTTCGCTACCCGTTAGACAAAGCCAGACAAAGGAACGGCGAAACCACTGGCCCAAGTCGATTCTAGTCTTCGTGCGAATACTCAAGTGTGGTTCGGAATCACCTGTTTCGTTCTCTAGTAACTGGACTTCCTTGGCGTTCATCGCTGTCACCTGTTGGCCTTGAGTTGATCAAGTAAGCGTTGCCTGTCTACGCGTTCCATTTCGATGATTCTGGCGAAGGCCGGGTCATTGAGACGCCCTCGGGCTCTCTTCGCCCAGATTAGGTCGGGGTAGTCAAAAGTAATGCGGCGATACAATTCGTACGCTTTTTTGCGATCTAGTAGTCGTTCGCAAATGACGGCATGCCAAAACATGGCCTCGGCCTTGAGCCCAATCTCCTCGACCTCGTCGTTTTCGTATACATTCACGTACATTGCGCTCGCTCGTTTGTGCTGGTACGACTTGAAGTAATTGTTTCCAGATCGAACACCTGCCATGGAGGAAATCGGATGATCGGGAAATCTTTGGTAAAGCTTCCTGAAGACCATGGCCGCATTGAGGAAGTGGGGGTAGGAAAGTTCATCCAGACGGAGTATCTCGGCCTTGTCCGGTCCAGCCAGTTCTTCGCCATCCTTGATTTCCTTTTCCTTGTCGCGAAAAACGTCAGCCTGATCCTTGAACGCCTGGCCCTTGGATTCGAACTGATCGCCCAATCGGGACATGACCATGGGAATCAATTCGTCCTTGGGGTACTTGTAGGCAACCTTGACGTACTCCTCGATGGCATTCTCGATTTGGCCCATTTCCTCGTATACCATGGCCGACTTGTATTGAGCCTTGGGAGCAAATTCGGTTTCGGGGAAATCCTCGGGTATCTTGACGTAACGCATGAGGGCTTCCTGTTGAGCCTGTCTTTTCGATTTTTGATTACGGGCGAGGTTTGCGAATTCCTGAGACAAATTAGCCAGAAGGTAATCCGCATGGGCCTTGATGGAATCATCTCTGTAACTGGCAAGGGCTTCGGCTAGCAACCGCTCCGCATGGTTGATCTTGCGTCGGGCATAGCTATCTTCCCTTTTCTCCAGTTCGACCTCTTCTTGCTCGGCATGCTTCTTGGCCATCTCTCCATGTTTCTTCGCCAGCTCGAAGTAGCATTCCGCGAGAGTAAAGCTAGTCCGCACAGCCATCTCATCGGCCGAGTATCTTTTGCTGAAAGGTTCGACCCTGCCGTCCGCGCCGAGGTTGACCTGAAAGGAAAGTCTTCGATGCGGATTCGATTCGTCCGTTTCCATTGTGATCGTCACCTCGTCGCCATAAATAGCAGGAAACCCGTTCAACTCCACGGGTGGTAGAGGGTTCATCGTCGATCCATCCCCGTAAGTCAGAGTGAAAGCACCTTTGAAAACCCCCGAGTGAGCCTCGGTTTCCATCAATGGGAAAGTCGACTTGGCGCCGCTTTTCGCTTCCAGTCGAACCAATGCCTTGTCGCGGTCGGGCCCTATGTCAAGCCCCGGAGCAAGAAGGCGCAAGTAAGCTTTCTCTCCTACAAAAGCACTGCCAAGAGTCTCTTTATAGCCACCGTCCATGACGTAAAGCATGGAATGGGACTCTACTTTGCACTGGGTGGTCCGCCAGTTGACCTTTTCCTCATCGTCCAGAAAAGCGTACCCTATGAAAACTTTTTCGCCATCGCGTACTACAAGCCCTTCGGGAATGGCAGAGGAAACGAGTGAATCCGCAGCCTTTGTGGCGTAACTGCGATTGGGCAAATCACCGAGAATCAAGGGCGTGGAAAAGGCAAACCTCCCTTCCTCCAAAGGTGGCGAACTTGTGGCGGGTTTGGCGGAACGACCCCAGTCATGGCCAATCGGCGTAACGATCTCTGGCAGTTCAAGCAAGCCGTCCAGCTTGATTGTTCCGGGAACGGAAACGTCGAACGGTTCCTTCAATTTCTTGCCGGCCGCCTTTCGGCCCGATTCGGTTTGGACGTAGGCGACAATCTTGCTGCTCTCGGCCAAGGCCAGATGCGGAACGACGACGTCGAAGCGAAGGCTTGCCCCTAACTGAACGGGATGCTCACCTGACTCTTCGTCGGTTACCTCGCGATAATCCAAAGAACGGAGAGGCTCGATTTCTTCGATTCCAATGCCACGTTTTCCGCTTTTGGATTTGAGTTCGCTTGGGACAACTTCGAGATCGGACTTGGGCAACCACTTGCCCGAAACCTCGAAAACGGAAAGCCGGGGGGGCGAAAACTTTGCATGTTCGATTGTAACTGTCCGATCGGCCGGAATACCCGGGTCCAGGTTTTCTTCATCCCGGTAAATTGCGGTTAGGGTTCCTCCCTGCTCGATTGTAATCTCCGAAGCTCGCTCAGGTTCTCCTTCCACGGGGAAGACGCGCCCGAGGAACCGACCGCTGTGCTCCTCGGTTTCGACAGCTTGTATGATGACTTCCTTACCTCCGCTGGCGCTTACCTTGAATTCGATGACGTCTCGCTTGGGTCCCGTGTCCAGATCGGGATCTTCGATGACGATGGCAAGAGGATCGTCGTGACGAAAACGTCGAATGGATTCCAATTCCAGAACCCGTCCGTTCTCGGTGTCTCTATAATTAAGGAAGGAGGCAGTGATCGTGGCGGTATTGAATGCCACAAGCATGCTTGCTTGGTTTCTGTTTTTTTTCTCGGTCGCTGAGATCGGATCCTCGTACCTTGCGACAATTCTGTCTCCCGGCACAACCTCCAGTTGATCATTTTGTCGAAGAGTCATGAAGTCATTCTCCACGGGCAAGTATTCTTTGCCGTTCCTACCGGACAAGGTGATCTTCTTGATTCCCGGAGCGACTCCGTCGAATCCTTGAATTGAAAAGCGGACCAACCGGGCTTGCGCACGGTCTCCGAATTGAACGATCAACCCCTTTTCAGATTTATCCGAAATGCTCGCAGGTTGAGGAATCTCTTTCAGCACTCCCTTGGGAAAGGCAGATGGGTCAAACATGGTATCGGGGCAGGGGAGCAGGTCATCATCGCCATCCACGTCGGCAAACAGTTGCAATCTTTCTTCCAAAAGAACGTTGCGTCCGCCATGCCTCCATACCTCGATTACATGCAATCCCGGTTCCAGTTCTCGCTCGATCAGGTAGGGGTCCTCGAACTCCTCGTTGGCAGGATTGCCATCGATGAGGAACAGGGTGTCCGCCTTGAATTCTCCGACCGTATCATCCGCCTCTCCCTTTTTCTTTTCGGAATCGGGATTCTCATCGATTGCATGAGCAAGCCGAAACTTTCGAATTGCCCTGGCGGGTTGATAAAAGAGCGCCCGGAATCGAATCAGTCCGGAGTATCCGGGGTGACCGGTATCGACGACAGGAAGATCCTTCGCGGTTATGTTCGAAACGTAGGCCGCGAGATATTTGCATGAGGGCGATGCGGAACGCCGTTCCATTTTCTCATGCCAGTCTTCCGGCAGTTCCCGTTCCTTTCGTTTGCTAACTGAAAAACCACCGCGATAGGTGGGGAAAGAGGTTACGAGGGGACGCCCATCCCAAGGCGCCGTATCTTCGGGATAACGGGCCCGGGTGATCCAATCGGTTCCGTTCATTGAGGTTTGTACCACGAAATGGGTAAGGGGAGTGTCTTCCGAAAGCCACTCGACGGACATTTTTTCAAGAGGAACGTCGTCATTGAGATCCATGCCGTACATTCGCTCTTTTCCCTTGTCTCCGACCAAGCCCAACCAACCGGGGTATGGCTTGGCGCTTATTGCCATGTTCGGGTCGCGTCCGGGTTCGCTTTCCGAGGCAAAGGCGAGGGCTTGCGCTCGGGCCGTTTGAACAATCGCCTGAAATTCGCCCGAGTACGGAGCGGTTTCCGTCAGTTCAACCATTCGGATCTCATCCCCGCTCGTGGTGGATAGTGAAAGAGATATTTTGTCGAGCTCAGGGCTTATACTTCGATCGGGATCGTTCACCCTGAGGTAAACCGGATTGCCCGGTCGAACGGCTCGGGTGCCCAAGGCGGCCTGCGAGGTTTCAAGTCCAACTTCTCTTATTCTGAGCCTGCGTTCACCCTTGCGAGGGGGAAAGGCGCCGGCGGTCAAGTCCAGATGGGCATCCGACGCTACGCCGATCACTACCTTGGGATCGGGTGGCAATTCATCCATCTTTTCGCGAAAGCGCTTGGAGTAACCAAACGTGATGCTATCCACACCCAATACCTGCAGGGCTTTGTCTCCCGGGACGGAAGGACCGAGCTCGGTGGGAATTTCGGCTCGGAAACGATCAGGTTGATCACCGAATTGGTAGAGCATGACGTGTTCCTCGTCTCCGGACTTGGCCCGGACCGTTATTTCTATGTCAACCCCAAGCCCCGAAACTCTTAGAGACGGATCGTCGAGCATGATTTTAAGGGATTCGCCGGGAACGATCACTTTGTCGGTTTCGCGGGCTCCAATGGTCACCAGGCTGGCATCGACGTACATTCTCATGCGACGCTGGATTTCACTCAGCAGCAAGTGCGCGTCCGGGTGGTTGGGGGAACTCCGAAGGACCTGATTTACCTCGTCGAACGCTTCCTTGAAGTTTTCCTGATCGGTGAGTACCTCCGCCTTGGCGAACCGAAGACGTGAACGAAAATTGTCGTTGTTTCCGCGGAGAAGCTTTTCCAGTTCGTCCAGCGCTGCGGAGTAATTCTTGGAAACGCGGTCGACTTTTACCGAACCGAGGGATGCCTCGATGAAAAGTTCAGTTCCCTTGTATTCACGGGCATCGGCAACTCTGCGATACCATGCTCTTGAAGTGGGCAAGGCTCCCTTGCCAAAAGCCAAGTCGGCATAGGCGAGCTTTAGTTTGCCTTCCTGCTCGATCGTAAAGGAGCCTTCCGCCTCGCGAGACCAGATGGTCAGGTCCTTGACGAGTTGTTCGGCCCGTTCGGGGTGGGAAGTCTCGACGTTTCTTTTCAGGAGCCAGAAACCGAAGTCCGCCGAAAGCCTGCGAAGTACGGCTTGGAGGGATTGATCGTTCTTGTCGTAAAGGTCCCATGCCGAGTCCATGTTTCCCTGTACGTAGTCGGCATAGGATTTGTAGATTGCGTAGGAGGGATCATTCTTTTCAACTGGGATTTCAAAGGCCCCAATCGCTTGCATTGCCTGCGTAAAGGCCGCCCTCAATCGATCCAGTCGATTTTGAGCCAAAGTTTTGTCATGAGACCTGCTCGGATCGAGAGCTTTGCTTTTCATTGATAGACCGCTACGGGCAATGGAGAAGACCGCGGAGGGATGCCCGTCCTGCAAGGCGGACTCGGCAAAATCGACTAAGGCATCGGCAAGGGGATCGCGGTTGTGGTGGTCAGGGAACTCGCAAATTGCCCAAAGAGCAGGAATCTGCGTAGTCGTCGACCCCCATTGCTTGCCCTCCTTCGCCTCCTTGAGGATGCGTAGCCCGAGCTGCTCGTATCCTTGTCGACTGGGAAAACGTTCGAGCGAGCGGGCTTGAGTGAGCAGGGAGATAAGATGATTACGCGTAGCGGGCGACCAGGTCGGGAGGGCGATGACCTTTTGCAAGCCGTGGATGAGAACGGGTTCGGGCGCCTTGCCCAAGCGAGTCATGATGGATTCGAGGGCGCCTTCGACTTGAGGCGGATTCGCTTCTTTCGGTAGATCAAGCAATTCTCGACTCATGAAACGCGTATCGGTGGTGTTGAATTTCGCGGTCAGTGCACTGGCTCCGAATAGATCATCGAGCACGGCCATCTCGTGGTAAGCCACCCCCAAACGCTCATAGGTCGCCGACTTCTTCAGTAGCTCCATCAGCGTCTTAGCTTCCTTTGTCTTTGGATCGACGCAGTGCAACCACATGCTCAGCATCAAACCGGATAACTTGCCAGCCTTCAGCTGCTGGCGGAGTAGACCGTCAATCTTCGCCGCAAATTCGGGTAACGAGCTCCTCAAGTCCCTAACGCCATAGGTTCTCCAGTTGTGATGCCCTTGGTCATGAATATTTGGAGAAAGCCGCAGTACAGCATAGACGTTCTGCCGTCCAAATTGTTCACGGTGACCTTGGTCAAATCGGGACTTTGTTACCGCGCGGGTCAAAAGATACCGGACGTAGTGCTGCCGTACCGATGCCTGCGTGTTATTCATCAGCCCTGCATGCAATTCAGTCATCAGTTTTGTCAACATTTGCAGCTTGTCGGCATCCGGCGCGTTGGTGAAGAGCTCATCCCACATGGGCAGCGATCCCGGCATGCGCGGTGAGGGGCTAAGTAGATCTGCTTGCAAGGCGTTGAACGCAAACATGCGATCCTTGCCGTTCGCCATTGGGTCGACCTTTTTCTTGAACTGCTGATAGCGTGCGTCGAGGTTGGCGTACTTCTTGATTGGCGCATCGTGATCCACATCCCGTTCGAATGCCCCGCTGTGCCAAAGACCGTGCGTCAGCGCCTTCACCTCGTTAAAGCGCCACATCTCCGACTGCATCATGTAGTCGGACGCCGTGCTGTAGTTACGATCCGGTCGCGCCCATGCGAGTACCATGGCGGCACCTGCGTATGGATTGCGCTGGAGGTGAGGAGTCAAGGCCTGAGCCTCTTCCATTGTCATTTCCTTGTGCCAGTAGGGGATATCCGGGCCGGAAAGAGAATTGAAGACAGCAGGCATTTTGGGAATCAACGCCCGCAATTCCTCATTCGAAAACAAATAGTCCTTTACTGAACGCCCCCTGGCAGCCTGTACTTTCAGGGAAAGAACCTCCTGCGCTTGCTCAATCGTGAGACTGGGCAAGACCTTGAGGATCGGTGCAACCTTCTCTTCCCGCCTCGGCGCAACGAAGGCCGTGACGTTCGGGCTGTGACCCGGACCGTACTGCAACCAACCACGGGCAACGAGAATGGAACCTTCATGGGGTAGGGCGGCAACCAGTGCATTCGCCGCCTTCAAGGGGCTATCCAAAAGGGAATCCAGTATCGGTTGCTTGGACTCGTACAAGTCGATCATCTTTGGAATAACTGGGGTGATCTCGATCACCCAGTTCAAGCGCGCCCTGGTTGTTGCCCCCGAGTACTTGGCGGCAACCAGTTTTTTCAATGAGGCAAAAAGGCTCTCGTCATTACGGTCGAAGGTTTCGATTCCACGCAATAGTTCGCTTTCATTCTCCCGGTAAAGCTTAAGGTTTTCGCCATCTCGATTGTAGACCGTGGTCAAACGTTCCGCAATCGCCTGGAAATCGTTTCGTTTCGCAGCTTCCTCAAGGAACCATTTGTCAAACTTTCGGGTTATGCCATAGGGACGCAAACGATTCCCTTCCTCACGCATGAACAGGTAGGCGGCCTCGGAGTCCTGCATTACGTTGATCAAGAGCCGGTACATCGCAGGGACTGCCTCGGAAGCAAGCTTCGCATCGACTGACTTGCTTCTCAGCAATCTCCTGTAAAAACCGGCAGCATCCTTCCATTCTCCCGAGAACTCAGCAGCTTGAGCAACCCGAAGCAACGAGGATTGGGCGCGAACGGTATTTCCCTTCAGCCATCCTTTGATCGTCGCATAAGCTATCGCTTGCCGGTTTTCCCTGAGTCCGGCCTTGAGGACCGAGTCGACCAGGGATTCGGAAGGGGGCGCGGCTTTCTTGAATTCTTGGATTCTGTCATCCAGTGGACTGCTCCAAGCAGTCGGATATATCCCCAAGGCGAGAAAGGTTAGAAGGAAAATTGTGTTTTTCACGATTAGGCCGGGCATTAGGTTCGCTTTATTTATTGAGTTCCTCCAGTCGCTCGATTTCCAGGTCGTTCTCCAAGCGGACCATCGAGTCTTCCGCCAACTCCCCTCGGGCATAAGCGGCCCAGTCACTTTCCGGGAAATCATAAGTAATCCTCTTGAATAAAGAGTAAGCCGCCAATGGTTCGTTCATCTCGCAGTAGCATTTGGCCCCCCAGTACATCGCTTTCGATCGCACTTGCTTCCCGTCGTAACTGTCATGTCCCATCACCTGCTTGAAGGTCTTGAGAGCTTCCTCCTTCTTTCCGGCGGTCAAGAGGGCTTGCCCGGCCAGCACGCCGACCTTGCCGGCCAGTTCATGCTCGGGGAACCTCTCGAGAAGTCGGATGAAAATGTCGGCTGTCTTGATGAATTGCTTGACCGCCATGGTCTTTCTGGCCGTGCCTTCGAATCGGGCATCTTCGTCATTTTCTTTGGCCAGTAATGATTCCGCCTCCTTGTCGTATCGGTTGGCCTTCTTCAGAAAGTGCGTACCCAGTTTGGCCATGGCGGTGGCCAGGTATTCGCTCTCCGGATATTTGTAGGCCAATTTGACGTATTCCTGAGCGGCGATCTCGGGTTCGCCAAGTTTCTCGTAGACCGAGGCGATCTTAAATTGAGCCTTGGATGCGTAGAGCGTGTCCGGATAACGGCTGACGACCTTCATGAAGCGCGAAAGGGCCGCCCGAAACCGATCTTTTCTCAATTCGCCAAGTTCGGTGCCGTCCGCCTCCTCAAACGTAAGATTGCCCAATATGTATTGCGCGTTGGATAAGGTTTCCGGATCCCTGAACTGATTCATGGTATTGGAGAGCAATTGCTTCGCCTGAGCATATTCGAGGTTGGCTTTTTCCTCTTCGCCCAGTCGACGATGTCTTCTGGCCAGCTCTAGGTAGCTCTCAGCGAGGGAGAATTGGGTGCGTTCGGCCACTACCGAGTCCTCGAATCTTTTGGTAAAGGGAACGACGCGTCCATTAGCGCCTTTGTTGAGCTTGATCATTGTAATGGGCGTTTTCACCCCGGATCCATCCGTATACCGGATTGCCACGACGTCACCGTAGAGAACCGGAAAACCTTCCCTCCGGATACTGTCGGTCGTTAGGGGTGTAACTTGGCTTGCGTCTCCATCCACCTTGAGTGAAAGCGCGTAACTGGCCCGAAAAACACCGCTGTGCGGATCGGTCTCGAGTAATTCCACTCTTTGCTTGGCTCCCGACTTGGCTTGCATCAATACGGAGACGCGGTCACGGTTGTCGCTGCGGTCCGCCCCGAGGTCAACGACCCTTAGGTGTAGGTTTTCTCCCACGTGAGCCGTTTGCAGCACTTCCCGGTAATCCTCGTCGGTTACGTCAAGGACCGGATGAGTCATGAGGGTCGTCGAACCGGTGATCCATTTCTCTGCGCCCGTTGAGTCAATATAGTTGAAACCCAGGTAGACTTTATCTCCTGGCTCAACGACGAGTCCGGGGGGTACATTCGGCAAACCCGTCAAGGTGTTGCGCAAACGTTCGATTTCATACTCGCTCAGGATTCCATGCTTGGGGAGAAAATCGTTGATTAGGCAGATCTCGCCGACGAAGCGATCGAATGAATTCTCCTCTTCCGAACCGGCATACTTTGTGATCTGATAGATCGGCACTTCCGGAGCGAGGGCACGATGGAGCGGGCGAAACAGATCGGACGATGTCAAGGTGAGTGACATGGTGCCCGGCACGTCTAAGTCGAACCCGGAGGCTCCCGGAGTGCTTTCGAGTACGGACGGGTTTGCCTGTCGGGCTGTTCGTCTACCTGCCTCCGTCTGCAGGTAGACATTGATGGAGGAACCCTTGCGCAAGGCGAGATGCGGCGCAACGACCTGAAACTTAATTTTGCGTCCCAGAACGGCTCGAATGTCACCCTTGGGTTCGGAATCTGCGAAAAGGAAACTTTCATCCACCCCCCAACGCCTAAAGATCAAGTCATGGGTGGCTGCGCGGCGAACGGAATTCCCGAAGTTCCCGGAATGAGAAGTGGGGTTGAGCCAGCCGCTCATGCCGCTCGGTCCGGTCCACAGCTCTTTCTCCAGCAAGCTTACGGTTGAATGAGCGAAGCGAATTCTCGGCGTGGCAAAGACGGCGGGTTCAATGGATGTGGAGCGATCCTCAGGTACACCTGGCCTGACGTTTTCCATATCTCGGTAGATTGCCTTGAGAGAACTTCCCTTTATGACCTGAACTTGTCCGTCGGCAATCGGGTCTCCCACGACAGGAGCAATGGTAGTGCGGAAGATACCACTCGATGGTTCGGTTTCGGTTAAAAGAATCTCGCTGCTTTCGTTCGTGCCGCCTTCCAGTTGTACGGTCACGGAGTCGACTTCTTCCGTAACGTCCATGTCAGCATCTCGTACAGTAAGAATGATTGGCTTGCCCGGTTTGAAACGGAGCAAGTTCTCATAATATTCAACCATTTGGCCCCCTCGGCCTCTGCGCATTTCCAAAAACTCGAAGTCAACGCGTGCATCCGTGAAGGCAACGTCCAGAAAGCGCTCGTGCATCTCCTTGCCCTTGCTTATGAAGCGGTCGTCCTTGTAGCGAACGGTTACCCGATCGTTGACCAATATCTCCAAGGTGTCGTTCTTGTTGAGCGTAGAAAAGTCATTTGCCACAGGAAGAATCTTTTTTCCATCGGGTTGGGTGAGCGTGATCTTGTCCAGGCTTGGAACGGATCCTTCGTTTTCGAGGAAGATCATTCGGAATAACCGCGTCCGCGAACCGGGTTGGAACTTGAAAGAGAACTTGGTTGCGCCTTCGCTCGCCAGGATCTCAGCTCGTCCGTTGCGATGAGGAAGCGAATCAGGGGGAAAGCTCGCGGGATCGAAGAAGCGGTCGGGGCAATCGATGAGTTTTTGAGAACCATCAAGGTTGGCCTGCACTTTTACTGAACGGCCAAAGCCCATGTTTCTAACCCATCCGGTCGCCCAGATTTCGAACCGGTGAATTCCCGGGCGAAGTTTGCGCGTACCTTCCGATTTGCCCCCTTTTTCAGTGATTGGTCGTCCGTTGATAGCCAGCATGAATTCCGGGACGTCCTTTATCGAGGAGTGGGTGTTTTCCGGGATTTCGTATTTCTCCATGCTTACGCGAAAGCGACGCTCCACTTCTTCAGGCTCATGAAAATACCCCCTGAAACGATAGATCACGTGCGACACGTCGTGGCGCTGCTGACGTTTCCATTTCACGTCATCCAATACGGCCGCGGGCATTGCCTTTGTCGGGCCCGCTACTTCACCTGCCCAGTTTTGAGCATATTTTTGGGTCATCCAACCGTTTTCGAAATGCTCAACCACCTCATCGAACTGCTCATGAACGGAACGTTTTGGAGGGTAGGCCGCATGATGATGGTCCGTATCATTCATCACCATGACCGATGGTTTCCAGGGATCTTCGGGGATGAGGTTTTCGGGGAATCTCCCAACCGTGGTCCAGTCTGTTCTGTTCATTGCGGTCTGAAGAATGAATTTGCGCAACTTGAAACCATCTTGTTTTGCCACGATCTCCATGTTTTCAATGGGAGCATTGTCGTTGATGTCCACGATGAACTCATGTCTTGCTCCCTTCCGATCCAAAGGTCTCCAGGATGGATAATTCTCATTCGGGCTAATGACCATGTTCGGGTTTCTTCCCGGTTCCGAATTCCGTGCAAACGCCATCGCCTGAGCGCCCGTGGTCCGAAGTTTGCCCTCGAACCAGCCCGTATGGGTCCCGGTCTCGGTTAGAACTACGCTGCTTACCGAATCCCCGCTGGAACTTTCAACGTTTACGACCAATTCGTCCACTTCGCCGGTACGGCTTCGGTCAAGATCGATTACCCGCAGATGAATGGGGTTCCCGGGCTTTACGCGAGCTCTTGCCTCTCGTTTTTTGTCATCTTCCGATTGCCCACGCAGCATCTCCTCCTCCATCTCATCGACCATTTCTTCCTTTGCCCGCAATTGCGCCTGCAGGTCGCTTTGTCCAGCTTCATACGATTTCACGCGAATCTTCTTCATTCTTTCCTCCATATCAAGGACGCGCTGTTCGTCCTCGGATAACAGAGCCCGCGCGGATGCTAGAAGGATTGCATCCGATGCAACCGAGATCGGCTTGCTTGGAGAGGCCTTTTGGTCATTCATCTTGAGCCTGAAATTCTTCGTATAGTCGAAGTGGACCCGGTCATCCCCTATCAATTGAAGAATCCCGTCGTCGGGACTTGGTTTTCCCAGAGCCGTAACGACCTCTCCCCGAAACTTTGTCTTGGAATCCCCGAACTTCCTGAGCAGAAAACTTTCGGCATCACCCGAGGTGGTCCATACCTTCACCTCGGCTTCCGTCCCGGCACCCGTCACCGCCAAGTTGGGGTCGTTCAGTGTAACCTTCAGGCGCTGGCCGGGAGAAAGAACCGCCTGATGCCCCATGATTCCTATATCCAAGTCGATGGCTGATTCCCAGTTTTCCATCTTGAGATCCAGATCGCCTCGAATAATTTTTGCGGACTCGTTCCGAGGTTCACGCAACAGGACTTTTTCGATCCCGTCCTTGGCATCATCGAATTCCTCCATCTCGATGAGCACCTCCGCCCGTGCGATCAGAACTGGTGCCCACATCTCGGGAATTCGGAGGAATTCGAGCTCGCTCAAGGTCAGCAGGGCGGCATCATAATTCTTTTCCGCTCTCTCTACCCGTGCCTTCCGCAAGGTCGCCTGATGCCTGAGAGGCAAGTTCTCATATTCCTTGTTGGAGCGGATGCGGTTGAAGATTTCCTTGGCGGAATCAAGCAGTCCCCGCTGTACGGCAATCTCCGCGTAAGACATCTCAAGTTCGATTCTTTGCTCCAAGGTGAAAGGAGATACGGGTTCCTTGGTCCATGCCAAAAGAGCTTCGACTATTTCCTTTTGTCTATCCTCGTCCCTTGCATTGATCAGTCTTTGTAAAATCCAGTTCAGGTAACCTACGGACAGGTCGCGATGGACGGGGAGCAATTGATCCCAGTTTCCGTTCAGGGTTACCCAGGCTCTTTCCTTGCTCTCCGTCATCCAGTCGGCTTGTGATTTGTATACCGGGTAGGTGGGATCGTCCTTTGGTACGGGGATCACTACAAGACCCAGTTTCATTGCCGCCTTACCGGCAAGGGCCTTCATTTCCGGGACGTGAGTCGATGGATTGAAACCGTAACTGTTTCGCGCAGAGGTCAGGGCCGCTACTCCACTTCGGGCAAGCACGCGGGCCGAGGAAGGATGCTCGTCCATCAGTGAAGCCGTAAGCTTTTTCATTGGTTCGAACATCGAGCGCGGTTCGCCCGAAACGATGTAAGGCCAAAGATAACCTGCCGTCCTTTGAATCAAAACAGGCTCCCGTTGTTCCTTCACCAATGCAAACAACCGCTTTACGAATGGGCCGTTGCTGCCCGGTTCTCGAAGGTCGACCGTAATCCGGAGCACCTGCTCGATGACCTTAGGGTCGTTGAAAGCCTCATTGGGAACGGTCGCCAGTCGCTCCAATCCTTTCATTTCAAGTTTAACCGGTGATTCCTGAAACAATTTACTCACCGAGTTAAGGGCTTTCAGTATTTGAGGAACATCCGCATCCTCGGACAAGAGTAACAATTCCTTGCAGACGACTTCCGGATCGGCGGCATCGATCCAAGATGCTTGGGCTGGGCTCATGGCGTCCTTCTTGAACCATTCCCTAGCGGAAAATCTGACTTCGAACGGCATCGTTTTCCAGACCGGAGACTTGAACAAAGCCTGCATCAGTTTGACCTGCTCGACATTGTCCTCAGGGTACTGCATGTTGATCCAGGCTTGGACCTGCCAAGGCTCAAGCTTGTTTTGCTTGAGGCCATCCGTCACCGATCGGCGCAAGGCCGGTTCAAGAGGGTGAGCCCTTGCCTTCAAGGGGTAGTGCTTTTTCATCTCCTCGAGACCTCGGTGGCGTTGAGCAAGATACAAAATTCCGGGTGCATAACCTGAGATATTTACCCTTACGGTGCCTTCCAGTTCGGTCCATTCAGGGGTCGGACTGGAAATTCCATTGGCGATTGCATTGCGGGCTAAAATTTGGGCTTCAAGACGGGAGTCCCTCAGTAATTCGGGAATTACTTCAGGAGTGAACCGGAGCACCTTGCTCAAGCGTTCGTAGACGCTTGGCAACTTTGGTTGCGGAGAGTTGTAGTCATTCCAGAGCTTTCTGAAAACCGCGATTCTCTGGGCGGCCGGATCCTCTTTCTTTGCATCGACGGTTTTGAGACCTCCACTCAGGGTTGCCCATTTTTTGTTCTGCTCCTCGTTGTTCTGTGCACCCATTGCTTTTCGCAATGCTCCCAATCGAACGTTACGTTGATCGTGATGCTGAGGGAGGCGCCACGCTTCGGGGCCAATTAGAGCGGCCAACGCCTTGTCGAAGTTCTTTTCTTCTCCTCCAACTGCGAGCGATCTGATTAGGGATGCGTCAGGGTGCTGATTTTTCGAAACACGGGAGGCCAGATCCCGAGCCTCTTTGGGCGTAAGCTCGTTCCATGGCTTTTCGGATAGAATAACCCCGAAGCGTTTGTTCATCTGTATGGGGTCGGTCAAAAGGTACTCGCGGACAGTTTTGACCAAAAGAGGGCGGACGGTTTTGTCTTGGTAGAATCCGTCCTGCCATGAAAGCGTCAAGTCGGCTAGCTCCAACGGAGTGAGTTTCGGAATCGATGCTATGATCGGCTCCATCTTTTGCTCGATCTCGTGCGGCCAATAGAATTTTGGGTCGTTCCGGTAGTACCGGCCGTTGCCACCGCCGGCCCAACCATCCTGCACCCATTTGGCAAATCTGGGAAATTTGCTCAGTAGGGCTTTGGCCTCGACAACGGGAGGAGCAATCTCTTTTTGAGCAATTCTGGCTAAATTATAAGACCTGACGGAGATTGCCCAATCCAGACGCAACTTGATTTCCTCGTCAAATTTCATGGCCCCGGTCAGTTGTTTGCATGCGGCTAGCAATTGATCGGTCACCGGAATTTTGCGTCCTTGCTCGAGGTATCCGTCAAGCTCGGTGAGAAGCCAGCGGAAGTACTGACTATAACGAGCAATCAAAAGATCGTTCGGCAATCCTGCCTGAATACACGCGTTAAGGCGCTTGGTCAGGGCAATGGCATCTCTTCTGCGGACGGTCTGGTCGAGAAACCATTGATCGAACTGCTTGGCCCTCGGGCAAAGCATGAACCGGTTTCCTTCGCTTCGTCCGAAAACGTAGGCGCCATCCTCGTCCTTCATGAAATCAAGCAAGATCGAGTAAACGGCGTAAACGGCATTATCCGCGGAATCGGTCTTGAGATCCGCTTGCTCCAGGTAACGCCGGTAAAGAGCGACGGCTCCCTTCCAGTCTCCACTGAGCTCGGCCGCACGGGCGGCTTGGTAAAGAAACATCGCATTCGCCGGAAGATTGCGCCGAAGCCATGCCTTGGCGACGGCGATGGATTGACTGGGCTTCCCTTCTTCCAGTCCCTTGAGCAACAGGTCGTGAATTACCTTTTCAGGTTGAGAGTTGATCTCCTTCGAGATACTTGCCTTCAGTTCCGAGAAAGTTTCTCCGGAAGTCGTCATCGGCAAAAGCGCCGAAACCAGAGATAACCCGAAGAAAAGGCTCCCGGAAGACATGAGTTTCAGCAAGAAGGGGGGCATTCCGCGTAAAATCCCAGCAGTCATTGAACTTCCTTGCTCAGTCCACTCAGCCTTTTTCGGGCTTCAGAGACATAGGGGCTCGTCGGGTAGTCGAAGATCAACTGGTCCAGCTTTGCCTTGGCGGTTGCCTTGTCACCCATCCGGTAGGCTACCTTGAACCAATGCATGAGCATTTCGTCTAGAAAGGAAGCATCGGGGTATTCCGTGAAGACGTTCTCCAAGAGGGTGGCAGCCAGGCTGAAGTTCTCAGTCTCCACGTAATGACGGACAACGCGCCCAAGCGCCTCGGTGGCATAGGAACTTTCCGGATAGCGTTGGAAAGTCGCCCTGTAGGCGAAGATGGCATTTCCCATAAGTCTTTGCAGCGGGGTCAGGGTCGAGCCTTTTTCACTCCATTTCGAATTGGCGGCGCCTTCCTGGGCTTGGGCGATCTCCTTCGCCTTGGCCTCGAGGGCTACGCCTATGCGAAACTGAGCTTCGGCTGCGGAGATCGGGTTCTTTAGCTCAAGGACCAGTTTGTAAGTCGAGACCGCCTGATCATGCTCTCCGTTTTCGGCCAAGCTCTTGCCTAGGGTCATGAGAGCTTGATCGGCAAGGATGGACTCCGGGTACAAACGATTGAAAGCGCGGCAGGTGGCGCTGGCGGAATCAAAATCATCCATGAGCAACTCGCATTCCCATTTTAGGCTGAATGCTTTTTCAACCAACTCTCCCGGGAGTTTCAGGCGGTCGATAATGATTGGATTGACTCGTGTCAGGGCGTCCTTGGCCTTTTCAGTCGCTCGGGCATCGAGTCCCATATCCTTGTATATTTGCCCAAGCCCGGCCAGGGCCTCGGCTTCAACCCGACCCTTTCTGGCTCTCAGGATGATCTCGAAAACTTCGAAGGTATCGGCAGTCGGATCCGACTTGACCGAACCGGACACCTTGATCGTGGCCGTACTTTCCCGACTATCCTCACCATAGACGTGGACGTCGTCCAAGTAACTGACGATCAATTCGTCCAGTTCGGCGGCATTCAAGACCGCGTCGGAGTCGTCGGGCAGGGTGCCTTGGTCCATAGGTTCGAGGTTGATCTTGCCGACGAAAACCCCCGTTCGTACGGAACTTGCGACTGGCGTTGGGGTATCGGTGGTAGAATTGGCATCCTCAACAGGTTCCTTTTTGAGGATCTGCTCGACGAGTTGAATCTCGACGCCGTCACGCTCCTTCCATACCTCTTCCTCCTTGTCTTGCAGGGAGAGAAGTTCCAATACGTCGTCGACCTCGTCGGAACCGTCGGACTGAATTTTGTACCGGGAACTAACCCGGAGAGTGATCGTCTCCGGCTTATCGGACTTGTCCAGATCCGCATCCCGCAAAATGACGACTTGGGGAAGTCCGGGATAAGCAACGTAAGCGGGGGTTGAGTAGTCGCCGAGAAAGAATCCGACTGTTCCCGTGCTGACCGCCTGCACCTTGCCTGTCCTCGCTATTCCCTTTTCTCCGCCTAGCGTACTGTCGTCGAGATAAGTGACCTCCAAGGTGTCGCCACCGATCATTTGCAATTTGCCGTCTCCCGGTTGGGCTCGGCCAAGCTGAGTTGGGAGGGAGGCCAGCATTTCATGTGGTTTGCCGGGCATGGGAACACCGTTCATGATTTCCTTGTCCCCGCTGCTTACCTTGACTTCTGCCCGCACGGGTTGTCCGATCTTGCGCAGGACGGGAACGTCGGCATCCGTAATTTTGGCATAGAACCGGGCGCCTATCTCAACCCGACCCATTTCGTCGCCCGATACCTCTTCGATTTCAGTACCAACCAATTCCAGGGCGGAAATCGCTTTGTTCCAGTTCTTGAGGTTGTAATGGCTCATTCCGATGTAATAGTAGGCTTGGTTTGCCCATTTTGTCTTTCCCGCAACCTCGGTAAGCCTCCGGAAGTAGGAGAAGCATGCTCCGTACTGCCCGCTTTTGAAATTGGAGAACCCTGATTGAAAGAGAGATTCGTGATACAACTCCTTCATTTCTTCCTCTTGTTTCTCGCCGGCGACGGGTGCCAGTAGTCGGGTAAGGAGGATGAAGTGGTTGAGGGAATCCTTGAACTTGTTCTTATCCTGATAATGCTTACCGAGAGCCATGTGCGCACGATAGGAAAGAACGGATCCCTGATAATCCCGAATGACCGTGTTGAGCATGTCGATTCCCCGTTCGAACTGCTTGTATTCCATCAGCTCAAGCGCCTTGTCGAAAAGATGCTTTGCCTGGCGATCAAGTCCGCCGCTGGCGCGAGAACGCCCGCGTGGTTCCTTCGCTTCTTGGGCAGACAGCGAACCAGCTGGAAGCGTGCAACAAAGAACGACAAGGACTGTCGAAGTTAGAAAGCGTAATGCATTCATGTTTTTTTCGTCTTGGATAGTAAGATTTGTCAAAAGGGACTGAGATTATTCTTCGGCTTCACCTTCACCGCCGGTCAACCGTACGCCGTAAGTTTCAAGTCTTTGATGAGCTTCGCTTGATTCCTTGCTCTTGGGGTGGCGGCGAAGGACAAGCCTCAGTTGCCCGATTTCCTTCCCCTTGTCTCCGCTCGTCCGGTAAACGTTGCAAATCTTCAGGCATGCGACGGGAGCAAACGCGCCGACAGAGTTTTCAAGTTCTCGTAGGAGTTCCACCGCTTTGCCGAATTGTTTGAGTCCGACCAGGCAATCAGCAATGGCCCAAGTCGAATGTGGCTGTTTGTTGGCTGCTCGATAGGACTTGATGGCTTCGGCATAACGGCCCAACTCTTGAAGCAGCGTTCCCTCTTTCCAGCTCAATTCAGGGCCTGCGTAATCGGGAATCTTCTTCAGGGAAGGAACCTCCGCCAAGGCTTTTTCCTTAAAGGGCCGGTTTTGGTGGCTTTTGCCAATGAAATAGTCGAAACGAGCTTTTCCTGCGAAGCTTTTGTTCGCGATCTTGGCGAAGTAAGCCAAGACCTCGTTTTCCGTGAGATAGTAAGCGGCGAACGTACCCATGTCTTTCAATTCCTCGTCAGTCATACCTGAAACGTTGACCATGCGGATGACCGACTGAGCCTCCGCATGAAGCCCGCAGGGATGTCGCAAGCGATTCATCAGCCAGATCTTTTCTTCCCTTTTGAGGGCTCGAGCTGTGGGGAGTATCCATTTTTCGTAGAATTTGTTCCGGTTCCAGCGCATGCGCTCGATGACCAAGGTTCTTTCATTGGGCTTGGCTCCTGCAACAAGGGGGCCTCCATGCTTCATCGCGAAGGCAAGCTCTAGTTCCTGGTCCCAATTGTAGTGACCGATCCAGTCGTAAACTCTTCGAAGGGTAGGGGGTGTCAGCCCGAATTGCTTGTCCATTTTTGCGCCCCAAGCCACCTTGTCGTTCTCGTAAACGCGTTGCAGGTTAAACAACTTGATCCGCAACTCGTCGTGTTCAGCAAAAGAATCGCCCATTTTGCTCGTCCAGTAGCGACTCACGTCTTCCGGGTTGTCCTTCGCCCCCAGAGCGTAATCCAAAGCCGTCTTCCAGTATCGTGGATCCTCTTGAGGGTTGGCGCCCTTGCCTTGCCGGTCGCCAAAGGCATTGGTCGCGATGAAAAACTCCTTCAGCTTGTCGTGGTTGGGTTTGCGCCTTACGTAATGATGGAATACGGATGCCCTCGCGCTCTGGGCGGCCCTTTCATTGCTTTTGGCAAAGGCAACGGCCGTTCGCCAATGGTATTCGGCCGCGTCGTCGAATTTCTCAAGCTTCTCCATGGCTTTTCCAAGGAAGGTGAGAGCACTGCCTGAATTGGGTTGAAGTACGTATTCGTCGTCCTTGACCAACTCAGCCCAAACGGCAACCTGCTTGGCATCTTCACCATTTTGCTCGTGGCACTTCCCCATGAAGTACAGAGCCGCGGCCGCATAGGGAACGTCATCCGGAAAATAATCCACGACCTCGCGGTAGGAACGGATCGCATGGTTGCGCTTGTCAAGTAGATGGAGGCAACGCCCCATCCGAAGAAGAACGTACCCCAGGGCGGGACTGCGCGCGAACTCCAAAGAATAGGCCTTATAGGCGGCATAGGCGCCTTTGTAATCCTTTTTGAGGAACAGTTTGTCGGCATCCTCCAGGTTGAGCGCCTCGAAGGTGTCCAGCTTGGCAAATGACTCGGCAGGGTAGCGAACTTCCTCAACTGCCTGGAGGCGTGAGGACAGATGGGAAAACACAATCAGGCATATAACTGACAAAAGTATTTTTTTAGAAAGGGCGGTCATTACAATACTCTGGCTTGGCAATGACTATTTGGAGTCTTCGCGCTTCCTGCGAATAGTTTCGCGCAGAGCTTCCGCCTCTTCCAATTCATCTGTACGCATACTGAGGAAACCGGCCTTTTGGTTCACCGCGAGGTAGACCTGCTCGGCATCGGTGGCGGCGGACTCAAGTTCGCCCATCGCGAAATAGATCTTGGCTCGACTGCGAAGGTGTGGAATGGAGATCTTTTTGGGCTTCCAATTTCTAGGTGCG
>JABHOU010000422.1 GCA_018695085.1 Opitutia bacterium
CTAATTGAGAGGAGATTCATGAGCAAGTACTATTTGGGGTTGTCTTTCTCGTTAAAGAAGCAGGCGGGTGTATCGAACTTCTTGTCGTCCTGAATCTTGTTTATGATGACCGTGCCGATCGAGGTGAAGCCCTGTTTCTTGCGATCCTCGGTTATGGTTATGGTGTCCCACGGTCCTTTGCTCTTGTTCTTTTGCCAGAGCCGTCCCTTGCCGTTGATCAGATCGATCTCCTTGAGGTTCAGCTCGAGTCTGTCCCCGTGCACCGCAACAACCATGTAGTTGGGCTTGGTGGTGCGCCCGATGAGACCTCCGTGGGCGATTTGCTGGATACCATCGCGCTGGGTGCAGGTCACGGCGTGCACCTCACCACAAAGATAAAGGTCGACTCCATGCTTGGCCATGACCTGCCAAAAGTTCGAGTCTCGTCCCTTCACGGTCAACATGCCGGAAGAACTGAAGGTCCTGACCGGACGAAGGATGGGCGTGTGCCCCATGACCACGATATGGTCCACCTTGGCTCCGTGCTCGCTGAGCACCTTTTCAAACCACTCGAGTTGCTTTCCCGTCACCCCGGCCGCAATCTCCCCCTGCTTGCTCTTGCCCTTCTCGAACACGTCCACCGAGACGAACAAGGCATTCTTGTGGAGCCAGTAAAACGCAGTTCCCTTCATGTGGTCGGGACCATTGAGAGGCATCTTGAGGTGTCGACGAAAAGCATCCTTGTAAAAGGGAACGGCAACCGCAGCGGCTCCTCTCCATGGGTTGTCACGAATCTCATGGTCACCAAGCGCGGCGTAGACCTTGAGGTCATGATCCTTGAAGCGCTGGACCCAGCCAGGATAATACTTGTTGGCCCACTCGTCGATTTCCTCCTTCTTCGTTCCCCAATGTCCCATCACGAGATCACCCGCAACCATCGCGAAGGCCGGGTCTTCCTTCTTCATGGAACCCACGATGAATCCGAGGGCATCCTCCCATCCTTTCTGCGGATATTCGATGTCGAAGTTGAGGAAGTCGGGTATGCTGACGAAGGTCCAGGGAGCAGCATCAACCGCATCGGGTTTGGCCACCAAGGAGCTTGCCGCAAGGAAGCTCAAGGCGACAAAGGCCAAGATCTTTGGATTTATCAAGGACATCTGTTTTCTTGTGTCTAAGGAATAATATGTTGAACGCTAACCATGATCAACACGAACTAAGAGTGTAAGCTTCCATGAAATTGTTAGGCTGGTTACAACTTCTTACCAAAACGGATATTCGACAATTGAACGCTTGGCCGGCAGTCCGCCAAATAAGAGCGCACACGTATTTATCAACCAAGTTCCCATAAAAGCTAGGGAAACCATAAGGGCGATGACCACTGGGAATCGAACCCCGTGACGAGACCTATGTGGTACGTCAAAACGACGAATCAAGGGGGCAAATGCCAGTCCCGTCACGGATCCATGCACTGCAAACACATAGACTCCCAGTAATATCGACAGCAGTGGATTGCTCGCGAATACACTGAGCATCTCCATAAATACGGCACCCAACTGTTCAAAAAAGATTCCTTGGAACCCCGTGACGACAAACGCTTCAAGCAAAGTGAATCGAAACCAGCGAAACGCGATCAACCACGCTATCGCCCAGCCACCATAGAATCCGATTCCCAAAATCAAGTCCGGGATGAGTTGGGGATGGAACAGCGCAGGTTCCCGGGCCCCCTTTAGAAAGTTACCAATCCATGCCAAGGTCTCGGTTAGCGAACCTGAGATTAAAAAGAGAATGAATAGATTCAGGGAAGCATGACCAGGCAGTCGTTCTAAAAAGGCGGCCAAATTTCCGCGAAAGAGAAAGGCAACAACAAAGAAAGTGTAAATGAGTAGCATCGTGTCGGGAGGTCTGCTGAATAGCCCCAGAAGAGGAACGAGTCCGCTCACGACCAACAATGCGTTTTTCCAACTTTTCATATTCATTCCACTTCAGTAGGGCATAACGCTACTTCCCTGCCCCGGCCTTTGGTTCGTTTCCCACAGGAGATGGTTCACCGTCACCTTTCTTTTGAAACTCAAGGGATGAGCTGACGGCAAGTGGCGACCTGCGACTCACCTGATGGCGACAACAAGAAGAGACTAGGGAATCACGCGCAGGGTGAAGTAAGTCCTAAGACCTGTCTTCGTAGGCGCATCCTCGAACAACCCGCCAATGTTTTCGACACGGATGTGGTAGATGCGATTCAGCCAACTATCGCCCTCCCCAAAATCCTTGAGCACCACTAGGGCGGACTTGTCTTTCGGACGGAACTCGACCCGCTCGACAGGGTCGTCGCGGCGGTTGTGCTCGGGCGATCCGTAGCGGCCCGTGTTGGTATAGAACCAGGATTGTACCTTGAACTTGTCCTTCAACTCTTCATCACTCGTTTCCCCGCTGATCGGATGGTTGAAATACAAGCGAAAGCCTTTTTGGTCCGCACTCACATGGTGGATGTCGGCGGCCACCGTTTTGCCATCATAAATAATGCGTTGCAGGCCACCCTGCTGGCCACCCCAGGCACCCCAACCCCGACCGGTTTGCCCGATCAACATACTGCCATCCTCCAGGAAGACCGGACGCATCACGCCTGATGCGAAAAAGCGGGCAAAGGGTGTGACGCTTCCTTGGTCGATCCCCTTGACGCGTTCGGGCACTACCCGGAAAAGGTTGGACATGGTCTGGTCGCCCATGAACATTTGACCCTCGAACACTCCGAACTTGCCGCCGGTGGTATCCCATACCGGATGACCGGGAGCATTTGCGATTTTGCCATGCGGAAGCCAGACCGCTCCTTTGCGGATCTTTCCTTTCCAATGATCGAACTTCAATTCTGGAGAGTCCGGCTTTTTCTTTCCGGGAAGGGAAACGAGGCCTGACAAGTGGCCATAAAACTTGTCTTGCTCCAAGGGCACGACTTTGGACGAGCCCACGTACTCACCTTGGTTTTCGGAGTACCAGATCCGGCCGTCGGGATCAGTTCCCAGTCCGGCTGGGCTGCGCAACCCGTTGGCAAACGGCTCGAACTTGCCTTCCGGGGTGACTCGGCAAGCCCATCCGCGGTAGCCGCCCATTGAGCCCATGTAGGGACCACCGGCTCGCCACGAGGTGCGAACGCTGCCACCATGCGAAAGGTTCAAGGTAAAATAATAGTTCCCCTTGCTGTCGCGGACCGGGCCGTGGGCAAACTCGTGGTAATTGCCATGGAAGCCGTAGTCATCGCAAACGGTTTCGAACCGGTCGGCCCGACCATCTCCATTGGTATCCGTAATACGCGTCAGTTCAGGCTTCTGCATAACGACGAAGCTGTCGCCCTTGTCGTCCTCGATCCAGACGCCCAAACATTCGTATGTTCCCTCCGCGAAGAGCGACCATTTGCCCTTTCGGATACGC
>JABHOU010000170.1 GCA_018695085.1 Opitutia bacterium
GCATCTATGGCTTTGTTCATTATGCCTAGGTGAAAACTCTCGTTTGGGGCATGCAGGTTGTCTTCGTTGGTAAAGAGACCGATCAGCAAAGAATCCAATCCCGCCACCCTCTTGAGATCACATATTATGGGGATACTGCCACCCTCTCGAAGGTAAATGGGATGAGTTCCAAACGCTTCTTCGATACGATTCTCTGCTGCCGCGAAAGCTTTCTTGAGCAAAGCCGGCGAGTCAAGATCGGCTCCCGGTTTCCCGGGAGGAATCACGACATAGGGGTCTCCCCCACCCGTGACGGTAACTTCGACACGAACCGGAGGCGGGCACCTGCTCTCAATGGCATCCTTGACTAGGTTCGTGATCTCGTCCGCCGTTTGGTTAGGCACCAGACGGCAAGTGATCTTGACGAATGCCTCGCTGGGAATGACGGTCTTTGAGCCTTCACCTTGGTAACCACCGCCCATACCGTTGAATTCAAGAGTCGGCGCAAACCGAAGAGATTCCAAGGGGGAATAGCCCTTAGGGGGGTGGAAATGATCGATTCCGAGAAACTCGGCGTACTGATCCTCAGTCAAGGGCATCTTCTTCAATTCTTCCCGTTCCCACTCTTCCGGCTCTTGGACCGCATCGTAAAAACCGGGAATACTGACACATCCATCGGAGTCGTGAAGGGATGCGCAAATCTCAGCCAATGCCTGTAGGGGATTTAGCAACGGACCTCCGTGTACGCCTGAATGCAAATCTTGTTTTGGTCCAATCACCTTCACCTCAAGGGCCGTGAGCCCCCGCAATCCGGTAGTCACTACCAACTGCTCGGGACTTGGGCTACCGGTGTCCGAAACCAGAACCATGTCGCCGGCCAGTTTCTCTTTGTTTTCATTGAGAAAACCGCTGAAGCTCGGACTTCCGATCTCTTCCTCGCCCTCAATCAAGTAGGTGACCCGAAGAGGCAAGTCGGGATATTTGTCAAAGACCCTAGCCAACGCGGCCATATGTACGATTTGCGGACCTTTGTTGTCGGCGGCTCCTCGCCCGTACAAGCGACCATCGCGAATCTCGGTTTCGAAAGCAGGACTCTCCCAAAGGTCAAGAGGATCGGGAGGCTGGACGTCATAATGACCGTAGATGATCAAATGTGGCCAAGAAGGATCCCCGCGAGTACCGAGAACAACAGGATGAATAGGCGTCTCGACGATTTCGACGGCAAAGCCTAACTCCTTCAGGCGGGCAACGGCAAACTCACGGGCGGAGGCTACACCTGATGCAAAAGTGGCATCCGCGGAAACGCTGGCGTGAGAAACATACTCGCTAAGAGCCCGAGCGGGATCGGAAAGAAGGGACATTGGTATTGGGGTGAAACCGATTAAGGGTTAGGTTTTTCGCCGCGAGAAGCTTTTGCTTCGCGATAAAGGGCCAAGGCTCGATCCATATTGCCTTGAAGAAATGCGATGCGATTGCCCGAATCGGGATGAGTGGAAAGAAACTGGGGCATTCGACTCTTCGACTTGGCCTGCATTTTTTTCCAAAAACTGATTGCTGCTCGAGGATCGTATCCAGCCATAGCCGCGTAATAAATCCCGCGATGATCGGCCTCGCGTTCCTGAGATCGGCTGAAAGGCAAAGCCACGCCAACGGTAGCCCCTGCGGCATAAGCGCCTCGAGCGATCTGCCTGTCCGTATTATCCTTTTTCCGCATAGCCACATCGAGAATTGCTCCTCCAAGAGCCAAGCCCATCGCCTGCGACATTCTCTTGTTACTGTGCCGAAAGGCAACGTGAGCAATCTCATGACCGATCACAGCCGCTACCTCATCCTCGTTTCCATCCGATAAAACAATCAATCCGCTGTTCACGCCTACCTTGCCGCCGGGCATGGCAAAAGCGTTCGGTTCAGGTTTATCAAAAACCACGAACTCCCACTCGGTTCCCTGAATATCGACCTCCGCAACATCCGTTATCCGCTTGCCTATCCGCTGAATCATCCGGTTGTGAGAAGTATTGGTCGAGACCTTCTCCTTCTTCTTCATCTGATTGAACTGGTTGCCCGCCTGCTTGGCCAAACCTTCGTCCGATAGAACGGCGGCTCCGCAGCCTCCCAAAACAAAAGACAAATACGCAAGAACGAGAGAACAGAACAAAGGTGAAAGTTTCTTAATCATCAGATAAAAGCTAATGCTAATAACAATTTAGGCCGAAATTCCTTTCTCGCAAGGTCTTTCGGGAGATTTCCATCACTTGCCTTATTAGTGGCGGAAGTGACGCGCCCCGGTAAAGACCATGGCCATGTCGCGTTCATCGGCGGCGGCGACCACCTCTTCGTCACGAACGCTGCCACCAGGCTGAATTGCGGCACAGGCCCCGGAGTCAGCCGCAGCAATCAATCCATCTGCAAACGGAAAGAACGCATCGGAGGCCACGATAGAACCATCCAACGGCAACCCGGCCTCCCCAGCCTTCCATACGGCGATCCTAGAGCTATCCACTCGGGACATTTGCCCCGCGCCGATGCCCAAGGTTCTCTCCAAACCCGCGTAGACGATGGCATTGCTCTTTACGTGTCGAACGACTCGCCAACCAAAGAGCAAGGCTCGCCATTCTTCCTCGGTAGGCTCTCTCTTGGTGGGAACGGTGTAGCTCTTGGGGTTGATGCGTTTTTGATCTCTATCTTGAGCGAGAAACCCACCGGGAACGGTACGGATTTCCTGTAGGGTTTCGGGACCGAATCCCGATCTGGAAACCAGCAAGCGCAAGTTCTTCTTCCTGCCGAATATCTCCTGGGCTTCAGGGGTAAAGCCGGGAGCAATGATGACCTCGCAAAAAATATCCGCTATCTTCAAGGCCAAGTCCTCGTCCATAGTGTTGTTCACAACGATAATGCCGCCAAACGGAGCTTGCCTGTCCGTCTCATAGGCGAGGTCCCAGGCATCAGTCAAATGGTCGGCGCAAGCTACACCGCAAGGATTGGTATGCTTCAGAATGGCTACCGTGGGACGCTCGAACTCGCCAATCAAATAGGCGGCTGCAGAAATATCGAGGATGTTGTTGTAGCTCAATTCCTTACCTTGAAGTTGATTGAAATGCTCCATGAAGGATCCATATAGAGCCGCTTGCTGGTGAGGGTTCTCCCCGTAACGCAAGGACATAGCCTTTTCGGAATCAACTGTAAGAACTTTTGGAAAGCCTGAAATGGAATCGATATCGGGTTCATCGGCGTCCTTGAACGCTTGCTCGCCCAAGTATTCGGAGATGGCACCGTCGTATTCGGAAGTTCGCCGATAAACCTTGAGGGCCAACTCCGAGCGCAAGACCAAAAGAGACGCCTCGTCATCCGCCTTGAGTGAATCGAGCACACGATCATAGTCGCCCGGATCGCACACAACCGTAACGTCGCGATTGTTCTTTGCTGCGCTGCGGAGCATCGAGGGACCTCCTATGTCGATCTGCTCGATCGCCTCCGCCAAGGTCACCCCTGGCTTAGCCACCGTTTCCTCGAAGGGATACAGGTTCACCACCACCAACTCGATCATCTCGATGTCGTTCGCCTCGGCGGCTTGGCAGTGTTCCTCGTTGTTCCGCAAGCAGAGCAAGCCGCCATGAATCTTTGGGTGAAGGGTCTTCACCCTGCCATCCATCATTTCGGGAAATCCGGTATGGTCGCTGACCTCAACGGCATCCACGCCATTCTCGCGTAAAAGGCGAGCAGTGCCGCCGGTGGAAAGGATGCGAAAGCCGAGTTCATCCACCAAGGTCTTGGCAAAAGGAAGAACTCCCGACTTGTCGCTTACTGATATAAGAGCCAAACGTTGCATCACGCCTCTTGTGCAACAGGTTGGCGAAGGGGCAAGCGTTTTTCTCAAATAACCCCAAAGTTTCCGCTAATTCACCATGAAAAGGATTGGCGTTACCTATTCCATCGGTAATGTTCGGTTTTTTTAGAAAAACCTTTTGTGACTCAAGAAACCATCGAACTAGAGGGCCTTCGCGTAGTGTTGGACAAACTCGTTCACCACTGCGAGAACATGGACCTGCCCAGTACACTGTCCCACGCATTCATTTATTTCTTAAGTATTCACAACCTATCCGACCGAACCGTAACTATTCTCGGCCGCAAATGGGTCCTTAAAAACGACGACGACACCACCACCGTAGTAGAGGGCGACAAAGTCGTGGGAGAGACTCCCATCCTCGCTACCGGAGAGACCTTTACCTATAACAGCTATCACCTTACCCACATCGGTGCAATCGCCTCTGGATCCTTTCATGGAGTAGACGAGTTCGACAATAAAATCCGGGTCCGAATACCCGAGTTCCGACTCGAGATCCCCGACGAAACTCGCCCCGACCCCACTCTTTCGTGAAGCTCACCGATCTCAATCCAGGTGGTGGCATAGGGGCAAACAGTCTTCTCATTGAGGTCGGATCCTTCCGCTTCGTCATCGACAGCGGGCTCCACCCGAAGCTCGCGGGAAACGAGGCAATGCCCAAGTTCTCTCTAGTCGAACGCAGGTCGCTCGACTTCATCGTCCTCACCCACTGCCACCTCGATCACTTGGGGTCTCTACCCGTCCTCTCTCGAGAGAACCCGGACACACCCATTCTCGCAACTCAAGCTACCCGAGCCATTGCCCGCCGCATGCTGAGTAATTCGGTGGCAGTTATGAAACGACAGCGGGGCGAGTTAAACCTACCCGAGTACCCGCTCTATAATCGTGAAGACGTATCCATCCTCAAGGATCGGTTCCAACTACTTGACCTCGAAAAACCCTTCGTCTTCGAAAAAGACGGCGAGAAGCTTGAGGTTACTCTCCATCATGCAGGGCATGTGGTTGGAGCTGCCTCTTGCACCGTATCCCGAAACGGCGAAAGTATTTTCTTTACAGGCGACGTCCTCTTCAACGACCAACGTATCCTGAAAGGGGCCAAGCCACCCCTCGACTCGGTTGACGTTCTGGTTATGGAAACCACCCGCGGTCTCACTGAGCGAGCTCCCGAAAAACAACGCGAAGCCGAAATCGTCCGAGTGCTCGAAGACATACGAAAGACCATCAAGCGAGGTGGTTCCGTACTTATACCCGTATTTGCCCTTGGCCGCATGCAGGAAATGCTTGTGATTCTTGACGAAGCTCGCCGTCGCGGAGCCATCCCTCCCGCTCCCGTATTTTGCTCAGGTCTAGGAATGGATCTCGTCAACTATTTTCACGAGATATCCAAGCAGAGCCACCAAGTAAACTTTAGCCGCAAAGTGCTCAAAAGCCTTGGCGTCCGGCCCATCGCAAGACGCATAGAACCTGGACGGGAACCCAACCAACCCGGCATATACCTCGTAAGCAGCGGCATGTTGGTCGAGAACAC
>JABHOU010000197.1 GCA_018695085.1 Opitutia bacterium
CCGAAAAGGCGTAAACCCGTGGTAACGAAAAAAGCTTAAAGCCTAATGGTTAGCCCGCCTGCACGAGCATGTCGGGACGCACGTCGCGCAGTTTTTGAAGCGCTTCGGCGGATAAACCGGATCGCCAAAGGTACACTTCCTTCAATGAGGTCATGACCGATAAGGCGTCGACAACGGAATCATCCAAGCTTGTTCCCACTAAGTTGAGGCACTTGAGTTTACTTAGGCCGGAAAGACCGGAGACTCCACGAGACGTGATGCCTTTGTTGTCCTCGAGATAAAGGTTCCGCAGGTTTGGAATTTTGGAGAGACGAGAAACTGCCAAGTCCGTGAGATTGCCCTTGCTCAGGTCGAGCCAAACGATCTTTTGGGCAAGCACCTCTATGGCTGGAAGGTCTTCGTCGTTCAAACCAAGATCAGGTTCTACGGATGCCACGCAGTGAAGTCCTTTGCCGTCAGAAGACTTGAAAAATTCGAGACCGGTCGAGCGTAGACTCTGGATATGGTCGTCGGTAAGGATGATGGCGGCGAAGCTAGCTGCCCCGTCTTCCGCTTGGGCGGAGGGAGCAGGAGCAGGCGTTTCCTTTTGTACAGCCGGAATCTCCACTGGGATGCCCAAGTTCTTGAGTATCGGGCCAACTACCTGGGGTGCGGCAAAATAAGCGCCGAATCCAATTATGCCGACGATGAGGGAGATAACAAAAAGAACTATAAGAGCTGTGAAGATCTTAGATCCTATGCCGGCTCCTTTTACGACAATGACAGTCTGCCCCTTATTCATGCCCGACATCTTTCGACTGCCTGATTGTCGACGACCTCCCTTGCGCTGGCGAGGACGAGGTTCGTCATCAAAGTCATCATAGTCGTCGGCTTCCTGTTGTCGGCGCCGTTTACGTCGGCTGGGTGCCGGTTCCTCGTCGGGGTCGTCGACCGATTTCGAAGGTTGAGCAGGTGGCGGAGCAGAAACATCGCTCGGGGAGGCAGCAACAGGTGCGGATTTCTGAGGGGGAGGCTGTGCGTAAACGGGCTCTGCGGGAGGAGCTTGCTGGACAGGTGGTGTAGTTGGAGCAGTCAGCGGGGGAGCTTGAGCGGGAGGAGAGGCTATGGGAGCTTCGGCCGTGTCCTCCTCATCCTCGAAATCCTCGAATTGGCCTTCCCATTGTTTGAGCTTTTCGTAATCAACATCCTCCTCCTCAATTGATTTTTCTTCGCCAGCGGAAGTGGCATCGGCGGTGGAAAGCATTTCTCCAAGTTGTTGCCATTCGGTTCCACCCTCCGTCAAACCAAAGTCGTTTTCCGCAAATTGGCCTGACTCGAGGTAGGACTTTAATTCCTCGAGGCTGTAAGGGCCATATTGCTGACCATCTTTAGAGACGTGAATTCCCACTTGGTTTCCTAACGGTTACTTAAATGACGCGGAGACAGTTTAAAAAAAACGAAAGTGGCCGAAAGTTCAAGCGTCATTGAAAATTACCTGACTTCAGAATTCGTCGAGGGTTTCGAACGAAGCCAATCAACGAGAATACCGATTTCCTCTTCAGTCAATTTTTCATCGCGAGCAAAAGAGGGCATGCGATCGTTATCTTTGCCATAGAAACGTTCGTGAGAGGGATCGCCAACAACCGCGGTCAACCAATCCCGCGAACCGTACCCTGTAAGATCGGGAGCCGAACCTTCGTCCTCGTCTTCGATGTCGTGACAATCGATACAGCCCAATTCATCAAAGAAGACGTCGAAGCCCTCTTCTCTATCTTTTTCAGACAGTGGTTTTTGGTAGGGAAGACCGGCGATATCCGACAAGAGGGCCGCTACCTTCGGGACAAGCGCCTTTTCTTTCTCGTCAAACTTCTTGAGCACTTTGGTTGCCATCTTGCCGTCCTTAAACGCGGTGCCGCCGAAATATTTCGCAGAAACATAATGATCGTAATCAAGCAATTCTTCGAGCCATTCGCGACTAGCAACTCCGGCAAGGTCAGGGGCGGATTGATTGGAATCGACGGGGAAACCCCTGCCGTCATGCCCATTGTAAAGATGGCAACTGGCGCAATTGGAAGAAAACAAACGGCGGGCCCGGTTTTCATGATCCTCTCGCAACAAGGTGACGGCCCCGCTAGGCGGAATACCTTGCTTGTCGGCTATTTCCACAACCCGTTTTGCCAGCCAATCGGCTTCCTCCACGGCGGCAAAATGCTTCTTATTCGCACGGTCTTCCGAAAAGGCTAGAAAAGTAAGAGCTCCCGCCCCTATTAACAAGCACCAGAGAAAACCGATGTTGAAACGGTGACCTTTTTCCGACTTCCCGATAAACGGTTGGGCGAACATCATAAGCACAACAAAAGCGGGAATAATTATAGCCCCCCAGAAAGCAGGTACGTACTTGAGCAACTGGAAAAGAAATAGAAAATACCATTCCGGACGAGCTGGAAATTCGTTAGCGGGATCGGCGGGCGGGCCCAGTGGAGCCCCGTGAAAGTATATAGTAAGCACAATAACCGCTAACGCTACGGCCAAACAGGCCACGGCATCTTTCAGCACTTGATCCGGCCAGAAATAGGAGTCCCCTTTGGGTCGAGGTTCCTTGGCATGGATACCATGACGACGAAACAGGTAAATGTGGCCGACAACAAGTGCAATTAGGGCTCCGGGAAGAACCCCAGCGTGAAGGGCAAAAAAGCGCGTAACCGTGTGATGCCCGTATTCTGTTCCACCGATTACAAGCTTTTGAAGGTAAACTCCAACGAGAGGTACCTCGGCTATGAGGTTGGTCGCCACTGCAGTCGCCCAGTAACCCTTCTGGTCCCAAGGAAGCAGATAACCTGTGAGTGAAAGACCTAAAGTAACTCCCATGAGAGCAATGCCGAACCAAAAGTTTAGTTCCCGAGGAGCCTTGTAAGCTCCGTCTATGACTACCTGCATGAGGTGTAAGACCAGCAAGACAACCATGGCCTGCGCCATGTAGTGGTGAATTCCGCGAAGGAACCAGCCGCCCCATACGTGATATTGGAGGAAGTAAACGCTTTCCCAAGCCGTCTGGACACTGGGACTGTAAAACATCCATAAAAGCGTACCTGTTACGACTTGAGCGAAAAAAGCGAAGGTTAGACAACTACCCCAAACATATCGCCACCTAGCGCCACCAGGCACTTTTTCGTAAAGGGCTTCCTTGATGAGGGCCCGAAAACCGGAACGATCATCAAGCCAGTCTATAACCGCCTTCATGTCAGGGGAATTTGCTCCGCTAGATTCGGCCGAAATTGCTGAAAACGAACATATACGAAACCGTCTTCAATTTTTGTCTCAAGGCCATCCATCCCTCGCGGACTAGGACTGGTATCATCGGAAACCGAACCGTCCAGCGCGAAAGAACTATTGTGGCAGGGACAAAAGAAATCTCTTCGATCAGATCGATGGTCTATGGCACAACCTAGGTGCGGACATTTTAGATTAAAGGCCTTTACCTTCTCGCCCTGTTTAATAATGTAAATCGCCCCTACGGGTACATTAGTGAGGGTAGTCCACGCATCAGTTACCCGTTCACGAACAATGCCGAACCTCGTTGGCGTACCATCCTCCGGCAATGCCGAAAGGGATGCCACCTTGGACCAAGGAATCTCGTCAGCCTCACCACCGTTCCCGCTTACAGGATCAAGAAAGGCGGGCACACCTGCGGCAAAAGGAAAAACGGAGCAAGAGGCAGACACACCAACGGTTGCTTTGGTAATGAATGCTCGACGATCTCCATCGTCGGTAGAATCTTTAGGTTCGCTCAAAATGGTAAAAAAGAATTTTGGTCACAATAGCCATGAGGCATTTCTTTCCAAGCATAGAAACCCTTCGTTGCGAATATAGAGAACCTTGGAAATACCCTCTAACCTCGCACCTTGCGG
>JABHOU010000361.1 GCA_018695085.1 Opitutia bacterium
CCAAAGGTAAAAAGCCCCCATTTTGGCATGGTCCCATCCTAGTAGTGAACGCTCCGAATCGCAGCATTCCGACGCATCCTCGTAAGATCGCTCGTAAACTCGGCTGAACTCGTCGGGAAACGTTACGGCCATTATTATTTTCCCTAGGTTGTGAAGCAAGCCAGCGACATAATCGCTCTCGTCCTCGCATTGAAAGTCTGCGACAACTAAAATCTCTCGCGTGAGTATCGCCGTTCCGATGCTGTGCTTCCAGAAATCAACCCAATCCAAGCTTTTTGCGGACTTTCCCAAGTCTACGATATCTTCAATGATCGGTGTAGCGATAATTAGCTCACTAATCCGGTTTAATCCTAGAAAAAGCGCCGCCTCCTCGACACCTTTTACCTGTTGCTCATCGGGGCTCCCGAAGAAAATGGAATTAACCAAATCCAGAACTCTTGTCGTTAACGAGGGGTCCAAACGAATGACTTCTGCAATTTGAGCGACAAAACTTTCTTCTGAATTCAGAAGAGAACTCAATGTCTGGTTGATACTTCTAAGGGAACCGAGCTTCGGGCATTGGTTGATCTTCTCTATGACCAAGAAGTCAGAAACTGGTCTTTGTGTACCGCCGCCTGACTTTGAGCAGGCGATTTCCTTAGAAGAGACCATCGCCGGTGAGACCTAGAGAAATCAGCCCTTCAATAAGATTTCTCCTGGGCGATCGGGAGAAATGTCACGACCAAGAAAGTTGGAAAGATCCAAATAGTCGCTGAGCAATTGGGTTCCGCTTGAATCAGGTGCAAGTGTCAGGCTCTGTCCACTAGTGGCTCTCAGCACCAAATTGCCTTCCGGGGTACGTCTTGCGTAGAACTGGGAGTCAGGATTGTTCGCCATAAAGGCTGAAACTGCAGGATCGGCAAACAACTCTGTCTTTAGTTGGTTTCGGATCACGCCGGCATCCTCGACATTCTCGATGCCGAGACGATCGAATATCGGACTCGACTCGGGTGAACCTTTCACCTTTTTCGCATTCGAAAGCATACCGTCAAAAGCCTTTGAGTCAGCTGGTTCGATTTCGGGAGTTCCCCGAAAAGCCGACTGAATAAAGTCCTTGCCGAGAGACACTAAACTGGATGTTAATATAGGATTCATGGTGTAACAGAAGAAAGGATACACGAAAACCAAGCAAGTTCAGTGCCGGAATGGATTTGAAGCACTAGGAAAAGACTCAGAACCCTAGCCTTTTCAGTCGCGTCAACCTTTAGCCTTTAGAGCACGCGAAGCAGGTTTTGTTTGATCAAAAGCTCTGCGATTTGTACCGCGTTGAGTGCCGCACCTTTCCATAACTGATCGCCTACTGCCCAAAGCGCCAGACCATTATTAAAGACTTGATCCAATCGAAGTCTTCCCACACCGCAGGCTTCTTTCTTGGTGTAATCAAGGGGCATAGGGTATCTTAAGGCATTGGGGAGATCCCATAATTCCGTACCGTCAAAAGCTTCGATTGCACCCTGAGCGTCGGGAACGTTTACGGGATGTTTAAATTCGGCGTTAAGCGACATGGCATGGGCCCGCATTACGGGGACCCTGACGCAAGTGCAAGAAACCTTGAGCCCGGAATGATCCATGATCTTGCGACTTTCGTTTCGCATCTTCAGTTCCTCCTTGGTGTAACCATCCTCTCGAAACTCATCGATGTGAGGGATTAGGTTGAAGGCAATGGGATGAGGAAACACTTCCGGAGGCACTTGTTCGCCGCCGCCAAGCACTGAGCGAGCTTGGCTTTCCAGTTCGGTCACTCCAGTCGCCCCTGCGCCTGAGACCGCTTGGTAGGTGGAGGCAATGAAATGTTTTAGTCCAAATCTCTTGTGCAGGGGATACAACGCCATGAGGGCCACGATTGTAGAGCAATTGGGGTTGGAGATTACCCCCTTGTGCTTTTCTACTGAACTCGGGTTGATTTCGGGGATAACCAGCGGCACGGTGGGTTCCATACGAAAAGCCGAGCTATTGTCGATGACAACGCAACCATGCTTGCGGGCGTCTTCAGTGAATTGCTTGGAAATGTTTCCTCCCGCGCTGAAGATGGCGAAATCAAGTCCTTTGAAGGCTTCGGGCGTAGTCTCGCGCACAGTTTCGAGATTCCCACAAGACTTGTACTCGCGTCCTGCGGAGCGAGAGGATGCGAGCAAACGCGTCTCCGCAACAGGAAACTCTCGCAATTCAAGTAAACGAATGATTTCTTGACCAACGGCGCCAGTTGCTCCGACTATACCTAATCTATATTTTTTCAATGGACGAAACGAGTTTGTTTGAAAGGTTGCAAAAAAAGAGCACGGTCCTCGGGGTCAGTCAGCCTAACATGGGGCTGGTTGCCTCGATTCCCGAACAGAAACTATATATATTCGTGGACGGGACAAGATTGAAGGAGTACGTCATGTCAAGTTCTAAGAGATCACCTTCCTGTGAGGAAAACTCTCTGGGCACCCCTTGGGGGTTGCACGAGGTTTGTGAAAAAATCGGGAGCAATGCCGTTTCCGGAATGGTGTTCAAGGGGCGCAAACCTACTGGAAAAAGGTACTGCGAATATTCGAATGAAGAGCAGCAAAAAAATTTAATCACCAGTCGAATTCTTCGTCTGCGCGGATTGGAGGACGGCGTCAACTCAGGGGGGAGCAAGGATACTTTTTCACGTTACGTCTACATCCATGGAACTAACCACGAGGAGACTATAGGTTCACCAGCCAGTTCCGGTTGCCTCCAGTTGAAGAACTTGGATGCAATCGAGCTCTTTAATACAGTCCCTGTCGGAACTTTCCTGCTAATCGAAAATGGGCAAGGTCCTTGATTTCACATGACAACAGCCCACAAAAAAAACGCTCGTTTCTACTAAAAGGTTGTACCTCGGCAAAGCCAATTTCAACAAACTATAGCCGAAACGAAACGGCAGACAGCCAGTTTGAATCAACGAGCTACCAACCGCTTGTCACCGTTTCTCGACGTATTGGGTTCGCTCTTAAGCGAGAGAGTTCCTCAAGAAGAACAGCTGGATTTTGTTGGGCATCTGTCTCCACAAGCTGAGAGAAAGGGCTTGTTTGACTGAGCATCGTCTTGATTGAATCTTCATCAACCTCGGGTATCTCACTTTCTATGACTACGAAGCGATGGCTAATTTGACGGGCATTAATGAGAACTTGGTCTAAACTTTCTGCAGTAATTACGCGAAAATCGGCCGAGCGAAGGGCTTTTGCCGACGCTTCCCGAACCTCTTTGTCTACCATATACAAAAGGACTGATGGATTACTCCGATCCCGGATCAAGTGAATGACTTCGTCCATATCCAAGGGCTTTTGAAGGAAGGCTATGGCACCCAATCGATAACACTCCTCCTTCAATTCCGATACGGAATAAGCGCTCATGAAAATAAATCGAGGAGTTTTACAACTTAGATTGGATGTTTGAGAATAGGGTACCGGAAAGGAATCCTGAAACCTCGCTTGCATCGCTTTCTTAATTCTTCGAAAGGTTTCCACTCCCGTAAAATCCGGCATCTGCACATCCATTAAGACGAAGTCGAAGTCATTCTCCATGCATAGGCGAAGGGCTTCTTCTCCATTAGCGGCTACTTTGGGAGAGAACCCTTCATCTTCAAGTATATCATAAACAGTTGATCTCATGGCGGGGTGGTCATCCACTATGAGGACAGATATCTGTCGATCCGATCCAGTCTCGAGTGTTGGATTACCTGAAGATTGATTTGCTTTTGTTTTTTTCATGTTTTTTTCATAGGAATAGTTATTACAATCTGGACACCTACATTGGAACCACTTTCAATTCGAATCGTCCCATCGTGTCTCTGCAGAATATCTCGACACAAGCTAAGCCCTAGACCCACGCCACCGGTTTTCGTCGTGTGTAGGGCATCAAAAACCTTCGCCTTATCGGCTTCATCTATACCGCAACCAGTGTCGCTTACCGAAATAACCGTTTCACCGTCAGGAGAAGAGATCCCCGTGACTGTAATCGCCCCCCCATCTGGCATGGCTTGTTCGGCATTAGTGAAAAGGTTAATGAAGACTTGTCTAAACAGCGCAGGATCGGCGAAGACGAGGAATGGAGACTCGGCGAAATCAGTAGCAAAAGAAATACTTTCATTGAGGCGACAATACTCCGACACTTCGTTTACTAGAGCGATTAAATCGAAACTGATAAGATTTAACTTTTTCCCCTCGCTCATTCCGAGCAACCCATCGATCACTTCGTCCGAATGGGCTAACTCAGTTTCAATTAAATCTAGATGTTCACGGATTTTATTCTCTTTTGGGTGTTCCCCATGCCTGTAGCGACCGTCGACCATTTTATTAAGGAAGTAGACGGATTGCCGAATGGCGCTATGTGGGTTGCGAAGTTCGTGTGCCATGTTAGCGGAAACTTGTCCTACGGCCGCAAGCCTTTCTTGAACGTTGAGTCGACGATTGGCGTCCAGTAATTTCTCTTCGGCACGTGCACGTTCTTTCGCCTCCTC
>JABHOU010000176.1 GCA_018695085.1 Opitutia bacterium
CGACGCTTCTTCTTTTATCTTTTGTAGTAGGTCAGAATCAACGGCGTATTGGAACTCGTCATGATGTTTCGCTTGAATTGCATCTTCAAATGGGCAGCAATCTCGGTTCCTTTTCATCGGGCGAAAATTTTCCTGACCTTTCCCCGGTCGGTCTCGTTCAGTCCGATAAAGGTTTTATTGGAACCGGTACCTTAATCTCACCAACCATAGTCGTGACAGCCGGACACGTGTTGCGTGGGAGTTACAAAGCAAAAGCGCCGGTTGCATCCGAATGGACTTTTTCTCTTGGTTCGGACTCACTGAAACCAACTGCGACTTACTCCGTTTCCGAAGTTATTCTCCACCCAGGTTGGACTGCTCGACTGAGTTATGAAGGTGGTGTTGGAGATGGTGACGTACTCGGTCTCGATCTTGCCTTGCTGAGATTGAAATTGCCAGTAACGTGGGTGACTCCAGCTCGTTTTAATACCGTGGATTCGGAAATCATCGGATCACGAGTAATTCTTGCAGGTTACGGGAGCATTGCCGATGGGAAAAGAGGCGTCACCTCGGTTGATAATTTCGATCGATTGGCAGGCGAAAACACGCTTGATCGAGTCGTCAAAACCGTGAATGTATCGAATGTTCCTCAAGCATATAAGGGAGGGTTGCTTGGGCTTGATTTCGACAGCCCGGACGAATTCTTCAATTCTCTTGGGTCTCAAGCTTCTCTCATCGATTATTTAGGCTCGGGATCTAGTGCTTCCACCCCTTTGCCTTATGAAGCGACCACTGCGGAGGGCGATAGTGGTGGTCCCGCCTTTGTTAGAATGAACGATGTGTGGAAGGTTGTGGGTACTGTGTCCTATGGAACCGAGAGTTCCGTCTACGGTGACGTTACGGTGTATACCAGACTAGCTTCGCAAGCTGGTTGGCTTCAGTCTTACCTCGAACGTTGGGCTCCTGCACGTCGGACGGGCTTTGGGGAGTGGTTGAACCTCGATTGGTTGGGGAATTTCTCCACTTATCAAGGAGATTGGGCCTTTCATGAAAAACTCGGTTGGTTTTATTCTCCGGGCAATGATGCGGATGAGTTTTGGGCATGGCAAACTGGAATCGGATGGTGGTGGACGAGCATCCAAGCCTATCCTCACGTTTATGTGCACGACCGTTCACGCTGGGTCTATTTTTCCGCTAGCGATTCCACTCCATCCGCTCGTTACTTCTACGATTACGTGAAGGCACGATGGGAACTTGTGTCAGGCTAGTTTGCGAAAAGGCTCTCGCCTTTTTTCTTGTTTCAGCAAAGAAAAAAAATCTTCTTTTTCTTATGGAACCCATTCTAAGTCTCTTTCGTCGCCACGAGCTTTTTTGGCAGTTTCTTTCACGTAACGTAAAAGCTCGTCATCGTGGCAGTGTTCTGGGTGCTATATGGCTTGTTGCCAATCCCCTCCTGATGCTTGGTCTCTATGTTTTCGCATTCGGTGTGGTTTTCGGAGGCCGTTTCACCGACTCCCCCGGCGAATCAACTCTCGACTACGCTCTCGGGGTTTTTCTCGGTCTCAATGTCTTAGGTCTGGTGTCGGGTGTCATTGGTGGTGCCCCCGGAGTGATCGTGGGCCAACCGAACTTCGTTAAAAAGGTCGTATTTCCATTGGAAATCCTTCCCGCTGCAATGGCTGGAGCTCTTGGCTACGACCTTCTCATCGGTCTAGGGCTCTGTCTCATAGGCATTTCCTCTCTTGGGCCGGGTTTGACCCTTTCCGCTTGCTGGATTCCCGTTATCGTTGCCCCTGTTTTTTTCATTGCCTTGGGCTTGGCTTGGTTTTTTTCCGCCCTCGGTGTTTTTATTCGCGACATAGGTCAACTCGGAGGATTTCTCGGGTTAGCCTTGTTATATGCCAGTGGCGTTTTCTATTCCGCTGACAAGGCCCGTGAAGCCGCTCCAGGCATCTGGGTCTTCTTGAAATGGAATCCTCTGATTCACGTCATCGACTCCCTTCGGCAAGTTTGCCTCTGGGGAGGCGAACCCTCGTTTATGGCGTTGGCCTATGTTTGGGTGTTCGGCGTTATCATTTTGTTCATCGGCGCTTGGTTTTTCCATCGTCTTCGTCCTGCTTTTGCCGATGTCTTATAACGCTTGATCAAGTTTTACTCGATTTCAAGGTCTGTAAGAGAGCCGGGAAGTAATTCTGGCTCTGAATTATAGCCACAATGCTTGCAATTCAGGTTCCGTATAATGTTCGGGCTGTCTGTGACCAAGTGAATTGTAAACTTCTTTCTCGAGCCTTTTGACCAAGACGATTCCTAAGCTCACGGTCTCGAAGCAGGCGCTCTAGGGAACGCACTAGATCGTCGGGGTCATTAGGGTCGGCCAGCAAGCCCGTTTCGTTGTGGACTACCGCGTCCTCTACGCCTCCCGTACGGTGGGCAAGGGCAGGTAGACCGTGAGCGGCGGCTTCGAGGTAGACGAACCCGAATCCTTCAATGCTGCGAGGGTGGGGGACGCTAGTGAGAGCGAACAGATCCGAGCTTCCGTATGCGATGCGGACGTCGTGATCCGGAAGATCGCCAAGAAAGTGCACGGGAACACCCGACGAATCGGCCTGTTCGCGCAGGCCTCGAGCGTAATGGGGGCGCACCTCGGGACCAATGACATAATATTCCAGACCTGCCTTTAACTCCTTCGGCATTTGTCTAATGGCCTCAAGAATGCGGTCCTGTCCTTTACGAGGATGGATCCGTCCGACGGTGAGTATTCGAAGTTTGCCTTCGTTTTTTTCACTTTTGTTATGCTTGTTTTCGGGTAAGAAAAGCCGTCGAGCAGCTCCTGGGGCAAGCACGACCTTCGAAGCCAATTCGGGGAATCGTGAGAGAAGGGCCTTTTTGTTGAAATTTGAAAGAAGATGAATCCCGTCTGCTTTTCTCAGAAGTTTGCGAAAGAGGAATTTTTCTAGTGGGAATCGGCTGAAAAGAGGAATTTCGGAACCATGCAGAGTAATCAAAAGACGAGTGGATGAGAGCTTTGCGAACGAAATAAACCGCACAAAAGCCCTTAGGGATCCGGGTTCCGCAAGATGGAGGATGCCGCCAGTGAAGTCGGAAGCGTTTTTGCGAACTTCGCGGATTAGACGCAGAGAGCAACGCCAATCCTGAGAACCTCGAAGGGGTAGCGAGTGGAGAGGGTAAGGGCAAGGGACATTGCTTTCCGGATCAGATTTCCCCGGTGCCCAAACCTTTACTTCATATCCTAGCGATGCGGCAGCGTGAGCCATTTCCTCGCAGTAGACTCCCGCACCGCCACGTCGGGGTGGGAATTCGTGGGTGAGAAGAGTTATCTTGTGCCTCGCCATATCAAAAAGGTTAACCCATTGTTGACTAACGATCACATGGAGAAAAGACGAATTTTCCACATATGAAAAAACTCGGAGAGATTTACAGGACGGCTTTAGTCACTGGAGGCACTTCTGGGTTGGGGTTGGCATTTTCCGAGATGCTGGCGGGAGAAGGCGTCAAAGTTGCCTCAGTTTCTCGAAAGCCCGATCTTTTGCCAAAGATGGAGGGATTGACAGGAGTCTCTCTAGACTTATCTGACACGAGCGCCGTTCTCGATTTTGCCGAGGGATACCTTCGAGAGCCGGGCGTGCCCGATCTCTTGGTGAACAACGCCGGTTACGGTGCATTTTTCGAGTGGAGTCAGTTTCCCGAGGAGGAAATCACCCGACAAATTGACGTATTGTTTTCCGCTCCCATTTCGCTTTGTCGAGCATTTGCTCCGAAAATGGCGGATCGGGAAAGTGGTGGAATAGTCAACATAAGTTCTATTGCAGGAATGTTCCCTCTCCCCTACATGCCCCTTTATAACGCATCAAAAGCCGGTCTTTCTTCATTTTCCGCCAGCTTGACTTTGGAGTATCAGTCTGTCCCTTTTGTCACAGACTTTCGACTGGGGGATTTTCGTACAAATTTCAACAAATCTGCGAGCAAGGGGGCTAATGTCCAAGCAGATTCATCCCAAGCACGAGCGTGGTCTCAAGTCGCAAGGCAATTGGATTCATCTCCCGACCCCATCATTGCCTCTCGTGCTTTGCGTCGAGTTTTACGCCGTAGACAAGGAGGCATAGTTTATTCCGGCGGTTTTTTCCAAGCCCGTATAGCTCCTCTGCTTTTCCGTCTGGCTCCATCCGGTATCCTTCGAACTGTCCTTCGGTATTGGTATAGGCTCTAGAGCCTGTTCCGATTTAGGACTTAGTTCTCAAAAAAGGAAACCCACGCTTTTAATGGCGAGGGTTTCCGTATTAAAGTTGAAAAGCTCAGCTCTTTATTCGGTGAATTCCGACCCGTCTGCGTTTATCCATTTGGTGTCGGAATACCTATAGAACTTCCGCTTGCCGTTGCTTGTTGTGAAGTAGAGCCAACCTGCATGTGTTGCGGAATAAACATATTCGGCTTTTGAGGTCGAAGATTCATCGTAATATTCTGAACCCGTCCAGAACCATCCCAACTCGGCATCATAGAACCAGAAGTTTCCGTTGTCTGCATCCGCGGAGAATAGCCAGCCGTGAGTTTCATGGTACACCCAACCTCCTGATGCATCATAAAAGTTTCCAAGCCATGAGAGGTTGTACCAATCACCACTCGCTCCGGAAGTGTCAATCTTAGCTAACCCACTAGCCAACGCAGAAACCGAAGTATTGGAAACTGTGGCTATGTTTGTGAAGTGATCAGTCGTGGCGTAGATTACACTGGCATTGGAGTCGTAGGTACTGGACTTCAATGAATCCCAACTATTTTTAGTGGTCGAGTAGAATTTTGCCTCCATGTTGTCGGGTTCTAGTCCCTTGGCTAGGGTGGCATTTTTATCCACGGGGATCTTCAGGATCACATCTTTCTTGAAGTTGCCCTCGACCTTTTTTCCGCTCGAGTCAAATAACTCAATCGAATATGCGTAACTCGTCGGTTGGTCTTTGGCAGTCTTGGTTAATCCCTTTAAGGTTGGAGTAACTACAGCACGAACTGAAGTTTCAGTTGATGGAACGTTCGCCGCCCCACCTGGGATCGTGACTTCAGTCCCGTCGGGAAGTTTGGTGACGAAGTCCTTGGTTGGGTCGAAGGTTCCGTTAGTGCCTTCCGGAACTTTGATGTCGGGTTTTGTCAAGGTGAGGTTCAAGTCGGATTTGCTTTCCGTATCTCTCAAGTCTGCATCCAGTTCGGTTTTTGCAAGATAGATTGTTTCGGATCCGTTGTCATCCGTCTCGCCGTAATCGGCTCCTACGTGCCAAACAGTACCTTTGGGCACCCTCAGTTCGTATGATCCGTTTTCATCAGCTTCACCCTCTATTACACGACCGTCATCGGACCATGCATACACATAAGCCCCGCCGAGCGAGGTATTGCTGTCATCCCGAATCGTGCCTTTGACAAAATTGTTTTCGACAAGCTTACCAAGGGATAATGAGAGACCGGTGATGTTTGTAGATAAGTCGACAGTCTTAACCTTTGGCTCAAGGTAGCCTCCTTCTCTAAGATCGTCAGGCAGAAACGCACCTATCTCATATTCACCACCGGGAAGAACCGGTATGGAGAATGTCCCGTTTTCATCGGTTTCCACTTCCTTCCAGAATTCATCCAGAGTGCCGGTTCCTTCGCGATGAGCCCATACGAAAACCGTACCAGAGGTAATGGATGCATTGTTTTCATCATTAATGGAACCTGATATGGTGGCTGATGCGCTTCTAAGTGAAAAATCCTTCGAAACGGTTTGACCTTTTAATGCTATTACTTCGATTGGTTCAGCTGGATGCTGAGGCAGTTTTCTATTGAGTTCATCGGATTCGATGAAGTACCCAAGCGACCAACGACCAGGCGACAAGGTCATCGAGAAAGTGCCGTTGTCCTCAATTGGCGTCGTTTGCCAACCTCCTCCGTCGCCTTTCGCGGCGTGAACTTCTCCACTTAAACCGGTCAACTCGGTGCCGTTCAACTTCAATGTTCCTGAAACGACTGCATCATTTGCTTCCAGATTGAATACAATTTCCGAGACAACGGAATTGTTGGATTCCAGATCTATGAGATTGCCGTTTTCATCGAGCTGCAGGAGCTTTTCAGATGGATTTACATAACCCGAGCCTGGTGGCATCCAGAGTCCCACGAAGTATCTTCCTGGAACTCCCGGGAACTCAAATTTGCCTCTAGAGTCGATGGGGACTTCAGCAAGGATTTCGTCAAACTCCTCTTCGGTAGAGTGGGCGACTCTAGCATAAGCCCATGCGTCAAGATCCGATGCTGCTTTGCCTGCGGCGTAAACGGTACCCTTGACCGTATCTCTAGCTTCCCTAACGCTGAAGTTGAGAGTGGGTGTTGCTTTATCTTTGGACACTCTAACCTTCTTGGGAGGTTCAGGTAGGTAGGGTGGGGCACTGCCGTCTTCGGCTGGCAATAATTCGAAACCAACCTCCCACCGTCCGGGCGAAACCGGTAGGCTGTAGCCACCGCTTACATTGGTAACGTCTGATACCCAACCTCCTTTTTCGCTCCAAGCCCATACCTCTACGTTGGGCAAGGCGGTACCGCTGTTGGTTTTTACCGTCCCTTCAATTTTAGAATCGCGGGCGTCTATTTTGAACTCCCCAAGGTCAACGGAATTTTTGCCTACTCTGGCAAACTTGGTTTCGCTACTGCCAAAGCCTTTCAATTCTGGGCCGACCCATAAGGAAACTTCGTAATTGCCTGGTTGTAGCGGTATTTCAAAGCTTCCGTTGGAGTCTAATTCAAGATTTGTCCAGTTGCCACGACCTTCGTGGTCAAAAGCGTCAACTGAAACATATTGATAGATGTCCGCCCAAGTCTTTCCGGCGGGAATGGCAATGCGACCAGTCACTTTTCCTCCGGCCGCTTTTGTCACCGTGAAGTTGACGGACTTGCTCTCCTTTGCGGAATCTTGATTGAAACCAACTCTTTTTGGTTCTTTTTCGTAAATCCAGTCGACTTTGACTTCGTGTGGACGATATACGGTCAATTCCCATTTGCCCGGGCCGGCAACAAGTTCAAAACTGCCGTCGGTTGACGAGAGAATGGAACTCCATCCTTCGCCTTCTTCTCGCCAAGCCACGACCTCAGCACCGGATATTGTATTGTTGGAATCGTCGAAAACATATCCCGATATAGTCTTTTGCGGAGGCGAAAGGTAGATGATGGGATTGGACGATTTCACTTCGCTTGAATCCAAGGTTTGTTTGCCGTTCGTAGTGATTGCAGTTACTCTGTACTCGTAGTTTTTTCCTGGCGAGACGGAGGAGTCCACGAAGGATTTCACATTGCCGGCAGGCATGTCATCGGATGAGGCGAAGATACTTCGATAAGATGAATCAGTGGAAGCCTTCCGTTCAATGTCGAAGGAGTTGGCCTTGGTCTTAGTCTTCCATTCAACCTTCATAGCATTGCCCAGTTTCAAGTCTTGGTCCGGATTTCGGACATTAAAGCTGATGGGTTCCGGACGAAGAGCTGAAAGGTGTCCGGGAAGGTCTATCTGAAGGGAATACTTGCCAGCACTAGGCAAGTAGAAGGAGAAGATTCCCTTGTCATCAGTTTCTCCGAATGCCTGTGTCAGTTCCTCCGCAGATTGTTCAGGCGAGCCGGCAACATTGAAATCCCAGTCAGGCTCACCATCTCCGTCGTCGTCCTGATATGCCCAGACATGAGCGCGAGCGAGCGGAACATTACGAGTTTCGCCCGTTTCATGGTCTTTGCGAGGGAATAGAATTTTTCCGTAGACATTTGAGGACTGTAGTTGGAGGTCGACTGTCTTGTTTGCATCGGACAAGTCCACATAAGTGGAGTTGGACTCACGGAAACCTCGGAATGCTTCGGAGTCGAAAGGAGGTTCGGCAAAAATCACCCAGTCGGCACGAGCAGGCAGATTCTTCAATTCATAACTGCCGTCGGAACGTGTGGTTACGTGGTCCAACCAGAGGAGGTAGTCTGAAGTGCGCGCAACGATCCTTGCCTTGGGAACTGAAGTACCATCCTTGGTCTTTACCTTTCCGCTTATTGTTTTGCCGGCAGGTCGAGGGTCTCCCGCAGGTCCCTCTTGCTCGTCGGTATCCATCCAAGCGAAACCAAAGCGCTCGGCTTCGCTTTTCTCGAATGCCTTGAGCGTAACGCGTTCAAGCGTAGTTTCGTTCCCGTCTGTGAGAGTAACTGGAGCACCCGAGTCCCAATTGGTTTGTTGCCATACTCCGGAGCCGGATTCGGTCAGGATTCGATAAGCAGGCTCATACCCTTCTGCCTCTACCTCGACTTTGTAGGTGCCACCTGGAACCTTGAGTACATAGGTGCCATTGAAATCCTCGGAATGAAAGTCGCCAACCGATCGTACTTCGGGGAAGATGATTTCACCTTCTTCGTCCTCGGCGTCATGGAAGAGAAACCAAGCGAACTTAACAGGAGTAGAGGAGGTGGCGTCAACGACTTGGACGTGGACCGTGGCCGATGGTCGAGATTGAAGCACGAAGTTAACATTGTCTACGCCTCCTGCTCCTACCGTTACAGTACTTGCGTTATTGAAGTCTTCCGTGTTTCCGCCTGATTCCATGTAAAAGGCGGGAAGAACCGTACCGTCAAAGCGCTGAGCCAATATCTTGTAGGAACCTTCGGGGATTTCCGCTGAAAATACTCCCGTAGGAAGCCCCGTAGTTTCGTTGTGTTCGATGTGAAAATGTTTGGGCCAAGTGATTTCGTCATCATCTTGGGGGTCCACGAAGAGGACATCAGCCCAGATGGGGTTGCCTTCTGCATCTGTTATGCTTCCGGAAACACTTGCTATGGAGCGACCGTCAAGCGCGATGGCACCAAGGTCGTTCGCTTGGTTTGCATTAATTGTGATATCGACTACTTTTTCTTGGTAGGAATTGTCCCAAGAACGAATTTCGGCTCTGAATGTTCCTGCCGGCGCCTTGTCTCGAATCTTACCATCGCGTTCAACAAACAGAACATGAACAGGGTGATCGGTTTTAACTTCTCCGCTTTCGATTGGAAACAATTCGATGACCACGCCCTCGACTGGGTTTCCGTTTGAGGTGACGGTGCCTGTTACTTCTCCCTGCTCATTTGAGACTCGATATTCGGCCTCCAATACGAAGTCTTGAGAAAGGCTTGTGTTTGCGTCTGCGATAACGAACACAGTCGGGTTTTCATGTCCACCGGCCAATTGCGGTTTGTAGCCTGTTTCAGTTTCGGGATCATAGGCGTGAGCTTCCACATGATAGCGCCCAGGGGATACTTTTGCGACATAGCTGCCGTTAGAGTCTATTTGAAGGTCGAAGAAGACATGCTCGTTTGCATGCATTTGGTCGTGATCACCTGTGGCATTTCCTTCGGGAGCCTTGCCTATCCAAATGCCGAATTCCTTAAGGTTTTTTCCACTGGTATCCGAAACCGATCCGGATATGCTTCCGAAATCATTCAAATCCAAGTTGGCTAAGGGGTCTAGCCAAGGATCTCCTATTTGAACTTCACCTGGCCCGAATTTGTGTTTAAAAGATACTTTGAGCATGGAGTCGACATTTCCGTCACCGTCAAAGTCTATAAAGGATTTAGCTATGTCATCGTCTCCCTGCTCATCGGTCGAAGTTTCACCTGGCAAATCGTCGCGCTCCACTCCTTTGAAAGGGGTTCTGGAGAATTCGCTGCCTATGGTGCCTGCACCGTCACGACGGCTTCCCGCAACATGGAATAGAGAGGATTTTCCATTAGCCTGACTGGCTACTGCTGCCGAAACGTCCGAAGGGTCCCAGAGGCCGAATTGGTGCTGAAGAAGCTTTTTTGGAAGATAGGCTTCCACCAGAGCATTGGTGTTGGCCAGCCCATTCAGATTGAATCCTGCTACAGGATCCCAAGTATAGGATAGCTCCGGAGCCTGAACGTCCTCGGGCACGACGTTTGTAATCAAGGTGGCTCCTTCACGGAACCTTTCGCCACCCATTTCAATGAGAATCCCGAAGGCGGACGAAATGTTGTCGTCGGCATTGCTTTGAGAGGCCACGGGATCAACGGTTTCGATCTGTATACTGATGGATCCGGGTTTATCCCATTCCGGCATGCGGTGCATGAATTCGGTCAGATTCGCTCCGGTTACAACAAGATAGCGAGGAGGACCCATATCGTAGTTGAAGGTCAAGTTAAGCTTGGTGCCTGCGGGAAGGTCGGTCTCGGATAAGTCGAAATCTCCTGCGGAAACGTTGTCGTCTCCGGCCGACTTGTTCAACAGAGAGATACGGTAAAGCATCCCATTGTCCACGGGCATGTTGTACTCTGCCGTTTCCTGATGGTGTTCACCATGGTCGTCGTGACCTGCATGGTCGTCTGCGTGGTCGTCGTGTCCGCCCGCGGTTTGGTTGTGCTCGCCCGCGTGGTCGTCGAGTCCGCCTGCGGTTTGGTTGTGCTCGCCTGCGTAGTCGTCGTGTCCGCCTGCGGTTTGGTTGTGCTCGCCTGCGTGGTCGTCGTGTCCCGCGTGGTCGTCGTGTCCACCCGCGGTTTGGTTGCTTTCACCGACCCTACGCTGGTTAGCTTGCCTGTCTTGGCTTTGTTTTTTCTCTACTCGCTTGATATGGAAAAAAGCACTATTGCCTTGACCCTCGGTGCGAACGACTCCCGTGGATTCGTCCTTCGTGAATGTGCCGCCATTGCCCCAACTGGAGGATTGGAGTTCTAGCTTCAGCCCTGCATCCAGATTCTGCAGTCTTTCCTGCCAAGGGTCTCTTTCCGATACAAAACTGCCGTTTGCATCGAAAATGACTTCCCTTTCGTCTTGCAGATACGCTACGAATTCCATTGTGCCGTCGGCCTTCGTCCGTTCCTCGACGGTATAATGCATCTCTTGAGCTCCATCTTTGTACTTGGACTTAATGAGTGCTGCTGCTTGAGTGGGTAATTCGGCAGGTTTCCACTCCTCGAAGTCGGATTTTTCGTGCTTGTGCGTGTGGTAAACCTTAGCGTCGCGGCCTAGGGCTACCTCGAATTCTTCGCCATCTTTTTCGATTATCGCGAGGTAGATGAATTCCTTGCCCTGTCCATCTTCGGTGGGTTCGAGGGAGAATTCCTTCTCTACTTCCTGAATCTTGACGCC
>JABHOU010000184.1 GCA_018695085.1 Opitutia bacterium
AGCGATTCCGTGACCTGAACCAGAAAAGTTTCTCCAGCCCTAAACAATCATGAAAATAGTTCTCGCCTACTCAGGAGGTCTCGACACCTCCGTTCTTGTTCACTGGTTCGCAAAGGAACAGAATGCCGAGGTCATCACTTACTGCGCCGACGTAGGACAGGAAGAGGAACTCGATGGTCTGGAGGAGAAAGCTCTGGCCACTGGTGCCTCCGCGCACCGAACGGTCGATCTGGTCGATGAGTTCGCTTCCGACTTCATCTTTCCCATGGTCCGCGCAGAAGCCGTTTATGAAAGTCAGTATCTGCTTGGTACATCAATCGCTCGCCCACTCATAGCCAAGGCCCAAATCGATATCGCACGAGAATTTGGAGCAGACACCGTGGCCCACGGAGCTACAGGAAAAGGGAACGACCAGTGTCGTTTCGAGCTCGCCTTCGCTGCTCTCGCGCCGGAGATCAAGATCATTGCTCCTTGGCGTGACGCCGAGTTTCGGGAACAATTCCCCGGTCGCACTGAAATGATCGAGTACTGCTCCCAAAACGGCATCGATGTAGAAGCCAGTGCATCCAAGCCATATTCCATGGATCGCAACCTTTGGCACATCTCATACGAAGCCGGCATACTCGAAGACCCTTGGTTCGACCCAACCACGCCTGACAACAAAGGCATGTTCAAGCTTAGCGCAGACCCTGCGGATGCCCCGGATGACCCCGAATACCTAGAACTCGAATTCGAAAGAGGTGACTGCGTAGCCGTAAACGGCGAAACACTCAAACCTGCAGATCTCGTTCGCAGGCTTAACTCACTTGGAGGAAAACATGGCATTGGGAGAATAGACCTTGTCGAAAACCGTTTCGTGGGAATGAAAAGCCGTGGCATCTATGAAACTCCGGGTGGTTCCATACTGCTCCATGCCCATCGGCAACTAGAAACCCTCACCATGGATAGGGAACTCATGAACCTGCGCGACTCCCTCGTCCCACGGTATGGACAAATGGTATACAATGGCTTCTGGTACGCCCCCGAACGCGAAGCCCTCCAAGCTCTTGTGGACAAAAGCCAAGAAACAGTTTCAGGCACCATACGGTTAAAGCTCTTCAAGGGAAACTTGATGACTGTCGGACGAAAGTCTTCCTTCTCACTGTATGACGAAGGCATTGCTTCCATGGAAAAGGCAGATAGCGACTACCGCCCGGAAGATGCAGGTGGCTTCATCCGATTAAACGCCATCCGCCTGCGTGAACGTAACCGCAAGCAAGGTTATCGCGGATCTTGATAAGTCGGAAATTACTTATCCCTTGGATGCAGCATCGCCCTTTTAGCAAAGTGGCGCTTCCAAATTCGGTTAAGTCCTGCTAACCTGATGTTAATCCGATGCGACTCCTGCTAATAGATAACTTTGATTCATTCACCTACAACCTCGTACAATACTTTGGCGAACTTGGGGCGGAACAGGAAGTATTTCGTAACAACAGCATCACTTCCGAGCAAGCTATTGAACGGAAACCGGACGCGGTGGTCATCTCACCGGGTCCTTGCGATCCCGATCAAGCTGGCCACAGTCTAGCGATTATAGAGGCCTTTGCTGGGAAAAAGCCAATCTTCGGCGTTTGCCTTGGGCATCAATGCCTCGGCCAATATTTCGGCGGAAAAGTCATTCGGGCCGAGCGCCTAATGCACGGCAAAACCTCTCCAGTCCACCACGACGAGAAAGAAGTTTTTGCGAACCTACCCAACCCGTTCGCAGCCACGCGTTACCACTCATTGATACTCGAACCCACTTCCATTCCCAACTGCCTCGAGGTTACCGCCAAAACGGAAGAAGGAGAAATCATGGGCATCCGCCACAAGGAGCTACCGGTATGGGGAGTACAATTCCATCCCGAATCACTCGCCACCGAAGAAGGTATATTAATCTTGAAAAACTTTCTGGAACTCTGTTAAAGAATTTACCCCGTGGTGTTGGTGGTAAAAAAAGTCAGATAATGCGGTGTCCAAAGTGCTCGTCTGAGGACTTAAAAGTCCTTGATACTCGTGCGGGGAAAGCGGCGTCAATTCGTCGACGACGAGAATGTTTGTCATGCGAGCATCGTTTTTCAACCATAGAGGAAGTGCTGCGGGAAGACTTGGCAGTGATTAAACGGGACGGACGCAGGGAAAATTTTGACCGTCACAAAATGGCCAAGGGACTACAACGAGCCATATCGAAACGCTCTATTGATGCAGAACAAATCAATGCCCTTTTATCGGAAACCCTTCGGCGCATAGAAAACGAATACGACAACGAAGTGCCGAGCCGAGCTATCGCAGATGCCATAATAAGTCGTCTGCGAAACGTAGATGAAATCGCATGGTTGCGCTTTGCTAGTTTCTACGAAGATTTCAGAGAACTTTCACGATTCGCGCGGGAAATCGTAAATTTGAAAGGTGGAGGGAGTGACTAAAAAGGGAAGTCCGAACAAACAAAAAACCGACGACTACACACGACTGACCAATCTCAATTCCCTTGTCTCATTTCTTGGAGGGAATAACAGTTGCGTTGAGTCAGAGCAGTTGAACGTAGCCCTTGCATTTCTTCGATCAAACAATCCCGAACCCGAAATGCCCTCGCGATCTTTCGAACACTGCGTATCACAAGTTGTTCGTTTTCATGACCCAAGCGAAATCCACTTTGCTTTCGCTCATTGGGATGCTCGCCGTGGAGAGGTGGATCCACTTTGGCTGCGTGCTACAGTACTTGAAAAATTGTCGCAACTCGGCGACCGACCGAGTATCCTACTAATTGTATCGGGTCTCAGAAAAGCCTTGCTTCATGAAGGTCGCCGATGGACTCGTCGCCGAGAAAAAACTTATCGAGAGGCCATCTGCATGATCGAATGTCTGGCTGCTCACCAAGCGAATCCCGAACAAAAATTGTCGGTTCTATTCATTTGATAGGGACCGACAGTCCCGCCAATGACGCTCAGGTCGAGGTGTTGGGATAACTTCCGAGACATTTCACGAAAGGGCAAACCTTCTCTAACTCGGAGATAGCCTCGGATGCCAGTTCGTCGTCTCGATGGCCAAGGAAATCCACAAAGAAATAGTAGTCCCAAGGCTTGAGTCGACTTGGTCGAGACTCAATCTTGCAAAGGTTAATGCCACGATCACCAAATGGCCTAAGACCTTCCTGAAGTGCACTCACCTTATCGGTCAGTGAAAGGACTATACTGGTTTTGTATTCAATGTCTTCCCGTCGGGCCAAAGGATTGCGACCAACGACGAGGAAACGAGTCAAATTGTCCTTACGATCCTGAATTCCTTCCGCAATACAGGGAACGTCATAGAGACGACCCGCCAAAGCCCCCGCAATGGCAGCAGTGCCGGAAGCACCCTTCGCGTTTCGGACCGCCTCGGCAGTGCTGGTTGCGTCTTCGAGGCGGGCAGTGGGCAAATTACGGCGAAGCCACTCCCCGCATTGAGCGAGCGCTTGATCCTTGGAGGATACTTTCTGAATTTCATCAAGCGGTGAAGCGGACAGCAGGCAATGCTCGATCTTGAGGTAGACTTGAGCAATAATCGTCAACTCGGTGTCCACTAAAAGATCGAGTGAACGGTTCACTGCCCCCTCGGTGGAATTCTCCACTGGAACCACTCCATAGTCGCACTCGGATCGCTCCACTTCGCGAAAGACGTCCGGGATATCGGAAAGAGGCTTGTAGGAAAGAGCCGATCCGAAATTCTTGATCGCTGCTTGATGAGTAAAGGTAGCTTCGGGTCCAAGATAGCCGATCTGTAAATCTTTCTGCAAGGCAATCGATGCGGAGATCACTTCCCGATAAATCGTCCGCAAGGTTTCCGCTTCAAGCAATCCGCCATCATTGAGCTTCTCAAGTTTTCGGAAAACCTCTTCCTCTCGAGCAGGATCATAGGGATCCAAACCTTGCTGGTTCTTGATGCGACCGATTTCCGCAGAGGCACGCACACGATCGTTGAGCAACCGAGTTACTTCACGGTCGATATCATCAATTTTAGATCGAAGCTGTTCCAGTTCTGAGGAATTCACTGAAAAACATGGTTGCGAGTGGAGCAAATGTGGATTGTTTAGAGCCCCTCTATAAGGCAATCAATAATTCGCCTAACTGGATTTTACGCAACCATGAAAACTTCCTGTAACAGACCACACTCCTCAATTATCGTGGATGGCATCGATCGAGCACCCAACCGGTCCATGCTGCGAGCCGTTGGCTTTGAAGACGCTGATTTCGAAAAACCTCAAGTAGCCGTGTGCTCGGCATGGAGCATGGTGACCCCGTGCAATGCTCACCTCGACGAATTGGGCAAAAAATCTGTTGTTGGCGTAGACGAAGCGGGTGGCAAAGCAGTCCCATTCGGCACGATAACGGTTTCCGACGGCATCAGCATGGGCACACCCGGAATGAGATATTCACTGGTATCCAGAGAGGTCATCGCAGATTCCATCGAAACCGTCGTTGGCGCAGAGGGCATGGACGGAGTTGTCGCCATTGGAGGATGCGACAAGAACATGCCAGCCTGCATTATGGCCCTGAGCCGCCTTAATCGACCGGGAATTTTTGTCTATGGAGGCACTATTCTTCCCGGCATTCACAAGGAACAGAACTTAGATATCGTTTCGGTGTTCGAGGCCGTTGGCGCCCACTCGGGGGGTAAGCTGAGTGAAGATGAATTGAAGGAAATAGAAACTAAGGC
>JABHOU010000674.1 GCA_018695085.1 Opitutia bacterium
CATATTTGAATTATTCTGTAGTAGGTAATGTTCAGGGCACAAAAAAGAGGCTCCCAAATTAGGGAGCCTCTCCATAAGAGATAAATCTCAAATTGTGAAATTAAAAATTAGTTCAGGATCTTTAAGAAGAAGATGCCTTTTTCTTGCAATTGCCACAACAGAAGCCGATTTTGACTGTCTTTTTTGCTGCTTTTCCAGAAATTGGACATTTGCTGAAATCACCTTTGGCCTTCAAAGCAAGCTTAGGATCTTTGGTGACCTTCTTTGCACAGTTTCCGCAGCATACTCCGACGTCAACTGTTTGGTCCGCATTAATAGCCTTGCCGGAAATTGGGCACTTATCGTTAACTGGAGCAGGTGCTTTTTTAGCTGCAAAAGAAAAGGCGACGCAAATTGCGAGAGCAGAAGCGATAGCAAGTATTTTTTTCATTATGTGGAATCCTTTCAATATGTTTAATAAATCGAACAAGTTGAGCCACATAATGTAGACCCAATTGAATCCGTTCAAGACAAATTACTGAGATTCAGGCAATTTTTAGGCGATAGGCGGAAGGTCTCCACCGCCAACAAGTTCGGCGATTGCCTCTTTTGTCATCTTCTTTCCCGATATCATTTGGATGGTTTTGCCGATGGTCAGGTAATTTCGCAGGCATTCGATTATGGCGTCTGCGACATCCTCACGAGGGATGGTTCCGTGCCTACCCAGATCCTCGGCGACCTCTATGAGACCAGTTCCGCGATCGTCCTGCAACCTGCCCGGTTGCAAAATGACATAGTCCAAACCACTGGTCCGCAAGTGGTTGTCGGCTACCCCCTTGGCCCTTAAATAATTGCGTATCCGATCGGATTCGGATTCCGGATCCGCGCCAATGGCGCTCACCATAACAAATCGCCGTATTCCTATCTTTGCACAATCGTCGATAAGGCGAATCGCCCCGTTTTGGTCAATGTCGATGGTCTTGTCGGGCCCCGTGTGAGCTCCCGAACCGGCGGTAAAGATGACTGCATCCATACCCGGCAAGAACTCCGAAACGCCATTTTCGATGTCGCCAACTACGGAAGGCACCCCAAATGCGGTAAACTTCATTTGCTGGCGCACGTCTCGTATGAGAGCTACTGGGGAGAAATCATGAGCGGACCACAATTTGCCACTCAACAATGTCCCTACCTTCCCATTCGCGCCCACTATCAGAACCTTCATTTAAGGTTAGACTACTTCAACGAGAGCAAAAAGCAAGGGTCTCGGCGAATCGTTTTTTATCGTCATTCGGTTCACCTCTCCATAATGGGGAGATGTGGAAAATATCTCGCAGACTGAAGTTCGCACCCGAGTGGCGCCATCCCCGACGGGAGACCCGCACGTAGGGACCGCCTACATGGCGTTGTTTAATCTTGTTTTCGCTCGCAAGCATGGCGGGCAGTTCATTTTACGCATCGAGGACACGGACAGGGCTAGATCAACCGAGGAATCTGAAAAAGCTATTCTCGATTCATTGGGTTGGTTAGGTCTGCAATGGGATGAAGGTCTGGATGTCGGTGGCGATCATGGTCCATACAGGCAAAGCGAACGTCTGGACATTTATGAGGATCATGTCCAGAGACTGCTAGAGAGCGGAGGTGCCTACCGCTGTTTTTGCTCATCTGAGCGCCTTTCCGCCCTTCGATCCGAGCAAATGGCAAACAAAGAGACCCCTCGTTACGACGGTCATTGCCTTTCTTTAGACCCTGAAGAGTCCGAGGAGCGTAGTTCCAACGGAACTCCCTATGTAGTAAGACTCAATGTCCCCACTGAGGGAGAATGCATTTTTCATGACGAGCTTCGCGACGAGATTAGAATAGCGTGGTCGCAGGTGGATCATCAAGTCCTTAGAAAATCGGATGGATTCCCTACCTATCATCTAGCCAACGTCGTCGATGATCACCTAATGAACATAACCCATGTCATTCGAGGCGAGGAATGGATCAATAGCGGTCCCAAGCATGTTCTTTTGTACGAAGCGTTCGGATGGGTCCCGCCAAAATTCATTCATCTTCCTCTCCTTCGGAATCCCGACAAATCGAAGCTTTCCAAGCGAAAAAATCCCACGAGTATCTTCCATTATCGTGACGCGGGTTTTTTGTCTGAAGCAGTTGTGAACTACCTTGGGATGATGGCCTATACCCTACCCGACAAACGGGAGGTCTTCTCCATTGCGGACATGTCGGAAACCTTCGACACCTCCCGTATCAGCTTGGGCGGGCCCATTTTCGACGTATCCAAGCTCAAATGGCTCAACGGTCGCTATCTTCGAGAACAATTATCTGCAAATGATCTTCTGGCTCGACTAGGCGAATGGAAGTTCAACGATGATTTCCTCGGCAAAATCCTTCCGCTTGCCCTACCTCGACTGGAAACCTTTTCCGACTTCGGTCCACTTGCCTCATTCCTATTTGCCGAAAAGGTGGAGATCGATACGGATTCAATCTCGGGCAAATTGGAGCCGGCAGATGCCGCAAGACTTATCAAGACGGCGGAATGGGAATTGGAAAAACTTCGCGAATGGGAGGGCGAGCCCATAGGCAACGTTTTCAACGGAATAGCCGAAATAGAGGACTTGAAGCTGAAACAGTTTATGCCCACGTTTTTTGTCGCAATAACTGGTTCCGGCGTCTCTCTTCCGCTCTTTGATGCCATGGCGATTCTCGGACCCGACCTTTCCCGCACTCGCTTGAGGCAAGCATTGGAAGTCCTCTCCGAGTCAGGTCACGGGCTTAGTAAGAAGGGGCTGAAGTCCTTGGAGAAAGAATACCAAGCCAAGTATGGAAATCGCATAGATTAATTTCAAAACTCAACATTCTCAAAACATGTCCGAACTCCAGGATTCCCAGAAAGAAGC
>JABHOU010000677.1 GCA_018695085.1 Opitutia bacterium
ATGGAAAAAGACGGTTAGAATTTTCAGCGGATAAATGATGATCGTATTCCAGAAAACATGATCAAGCAGAATGATTCCGCCATAAATCGCCAAAATTTTGCCGTTCAGGCCTCTTCGGATTTCTGCCCATGTTGAAGATTTATTCGCCATTATATTTTTGTAGGAATGGATAGGGTACAGGTTGAACGGTTTTCATCCATTACAAAATTTAGGTTATTTTATAATGGAGTTGGTTTAATGAATCCTGTAAAATGAAATCCTTTGACTCTATTATTGATGGATTTAGTATGTAGCGTAAATGGTTTTTCACAATGCGCTTGACCGTTTTCTGTCCTTACTAGACAAGTTGTCCCCAATCATCCACCATACCTATCTTATTCCTTAGGAGACCATTACAAATGCTTACTATACGAAACATCTTTTTTGCAGCAGTTCTTTTGAGCCTCGGCTTTTTCGTCGGTTGTGGCGGGGGCGACAATCCGAGTTCCTCTGGAACTGGTGATGGTGGCGACAATTCGTCCGCTGAAGCCCTTCGCATTGCATATAGCGACTGGCCTGGATGGGTGGCATGGGAAATTGGCATCCAAAAGGGTTTCTTCAAGGATGCCGGAGTAAATGTCGAGTTCACATGGCTTGATTACGTCCCATCGATGGATAGCTTTGCGGCTGGTAAGGTGGATGCCGTATGTATGACCAATGGAGACGCCTTGGTGACGGGAGCCACCGGAAAGAAAGGCATAGGTATACTTATAAACGACTATAGCAATGGAAACGATATGGTGGTAGCTAGGCAAGGCATTGATTCCGCATCTGCCCTGAAGGGGAAGAAAATTGGGGTTGAAGTTGGCTTTGTTGCCCACCTTTTGCTGCTTAAGTCATTGGAGAGCGTTGGTCTCAGCGAGACAGACGTGACCCTCGTGAACGTTCCTACCGATAAAACCGCCGAAACTTTGGCCACGGGCGACGTCGACGCCATTTCCGCTTGGCAGCCGAACTCTGGGCAGGCTCTCAAGCTGGTTGGCGGTTCGAAAGCGATTTTCACGAGTGCCGACATTCCTGGTATCATTTACGACCTCCTCTATGTTAGCCCTGAAAGTTTGGCTGCTCGTCGGGACGATTGGCAAAAAGTGGTCAAGGTCTGGTTCCAAATCGTCGATTTCATGAACGATCCCGCAAACAAGAAGGAGGTCTTGGAAATTCTCAGTGCTCGCGTCCAGATTAAGCCTGAGGATTACGAACCCTTTCTCCAAGGCACTCGCATTCTCACCCTGGCCGAAAACAAGGAGCGCTTCAAGGATGCCGAGGGTCTCGACTCGGTTGTGGGTTCCAGTCGTATCGTGAACGAGTTCAACGTTGCCAATGAAGCCTACAAGACCAAGGAAAAAGTCGAAGACTACCTAGATTCGAGTTTCGTTGACTCTCTTTAAGTCCGCGTTTGCCCGAACAGTTTTCGCAAAGCTTTTAATGGATTGGTTCGCTATCGGGCGAGAGTTGTCCCCGAAAGCTCGGGGAATCGTTACCCTCTGCTCCTTTCTGTTGCCTCTGGCGGTATGGTCGGCTTTTAGCTATCTGCCTTTTCTTTGGCATCCCTTGATGGAGGTCACCGAAAGCGGTGATTCGAGGTATTTTCGCTCGGGGATGACGGTAGAGCGGGAAGCATTCGATCAAGAGAATACCCGGCTTTCCTCAACTGATTCCGAGCTCGTAAAAGGCATTCCCACAAACCCTGTTTACTTGCCTGCTCCGCACGAGGTTGGGAAGGCCTTCTATACGGCTTTCATAACCGAACCCCGCCTGCCAGGTGATCCTTGGCTGCATGAAAGTCTGTGGCACAGCATACAAGTGATATTCTGGGGCTTTTTGCTTTCTTCGATAATTGGGGTTCCCTTGGGAATCCTTTGTGGTGCCTATTCGCCCATTGCTCGTTTGTTCGAACCGTTCATAGATTTTGTTCGCTACATGCCCGCCCCCGCGTTCGGAGCTTTGGCGGTGGCGATCGTAGGCATTTATGATGGACCCAAGATCGCCATTATTTTCATCGGCACTTTTTTTCAGCAAGTGCTCGTGATTTCGAATACTACTCGCGGACTCGATCGAGCCTTGGTGGAGGCTGCCCAAACTCTTGGGGCAGGAAAATTACAATTATTGACGAGGGTCGCCTTGCCCGGGATTTTGCCTGATCTTTATCGTGATTTACGCATTCTCTTAGGCTGGGCATGGACATACCTGATCGTAGCCGAACTCGTAGGTGCTAAGACAGGGATCACCGCCTTCATACACCAGCAGAGCAAGTACAAAGTTTACGAGAACGTCTACGCCGCAATCATCATGATTGGCCTTATCGGATTATTTGTGGATATTATGCTGGGAGCCTTGGGTTCTCGATTGTTTCCTTGGGAAAAGGATTCCAAGCCCGGAATCTTTACATCCATTGCCAAAGCGCTTGGCTTGAGTAAGGAGGCGAATCCCTCATGAGCGCTGAAGATCAACTGGTCGACTATCGTGAGCAAACTCCGGAAGTAAAACGATACTTCGAGGACCTTCGTTCGCGAGAAGTCGTCTTGAAGGTGGAGGAATTAGGCAAAGTTTTTGGGGAAGGACCAGGAGCGACCGAAGCTCTGCAGGATGTTTCTTTTAATGTACATCATCGTGAATTCGTATCTATTGTTGGACCTTCCGGATGTGGAAAATCCACCTTGATTCGAATCTTGGCCGGTTTGGAAACCTCGACCTCGGGTTCGGCTATGCTGGACGGAGAGGAAATTCGAGGACCTGGCTCGGGTCGCGGTATGGTCTTTCAGAGTTATACCTTGTTTCCTTGGCGCACGGTTGCGGGGAATGTTACCTTCGGGCCCGAAATGATGGGGAAATCTACTGATGATGTGGAAAAAGAAGCTGAGAAATGGCTTACGATGGTGGGGCTCGCCGATTTCAAGAACCATTACCCACACCAGCTTTCCGGTGGAATGAAGCAACGTGTGGGCATTGCCAGAGCCTTGGCGAACCGACCTCGCATCCTGCTTATGGACGAGCCTTTTGGTGCCCTCGACGCACAGACGCGCGCTCTGATGCAGGCATATCTTTTACAGATATGGAGGCATGTGGACGTGACCATACTCTTTATAACTCATGATCTCGACGAGGCCATATATTTGTCTGACCGAATTCTCGTTCTCGAAGCGAATCCGGGTCGCGTCGAGGAGTTCGTTGAAATACCTCTGGAAAGGCCGCGAAAGCCCGACCAATTTCTCGATCCCCGGTTTCTTTCCGTCCGTCATCGATTAGACGTCCTTATACACGGTGAATTTCCTGAAGAAGCCGATGAGCTTTCTTTTATTGGTGGTGTGGATCGATTTGCCGAAGTCGATGCGGATTGACCGAATGAGCTTTTTGAATCTTAACCATTTTAAACACTAATTTCTCAACCTTCAACCAAAGGATAAGCCCATGTTCAGAAGACTATGGAACCTAATCAAAGGAATGCTAGGAATGGCGGTCTCAAAAGCCGAGGCGTCGAACCCCGAAGCCTTGCTTGAACTGGAAAAAGAAAATTTGCGGAAGCAAATTGCCCAGTACAACCAAGGCTTGGCTTCGCATGCCGCGTTGGTGGAACGTTTGATATCGCAGGTCGAAAGGGAGGAGAAAAGAGAGAGAGACCTCAAGGCCAAGGCCACTGCCCATATCAAAGCGGGTAACAACGAGCCGGCTGCTCGTTACGCTCTATCCTTGCAGGAGATTCGCAAGGAACTGGACGACAACCGGAGTCAACTTGAGGATGCTGAGAAGACTTACAAGGAATTGACCAAGGCTCGCGACGTTACGATTCAGGAAGCGAAGCGGAAGATCGAGAGCCTAAAGTTTGGCATTCAGGACATGAAAATTCAAAAGGCCACTGCGGAACTTAGCGAAATGGCTACAGGCATGGTGTCCGAGTTGGGTGGCAGCGGTGAAACGCTTGACCGTTTGGAAGGAATCGTTCGGGATCAGCGCGAACAAGCGGCAGGTCGAGCTCGAGTGGCCCGGGACAGTGTGGATATGTCCGAGGTCAAACTTAAGGAATCCGAGGAAAGCGCCTTGGCCGATCTGGCTTTGGCCGACTTGGCAAGCGAACTTGGGGTCACCCTCGACGAGAAGGCACCCGAGGCATCCGATGCACCGGTGGTGGAAGAACCCGAGTCGGAATCCGAAAAGGCCGGAATGTAGCTCCGGATTGTCAGTTTGCAACGTGGTTGAATCGAACGAAGCATGGATAGACGAGCTACGCTCTTCCTACAGGAGCGGAGCCCACAACCAGTTCATTCTGCATGGGAACGTATATGACTCATTCTTTACTCGATCCGAGGAAAAGCTCTTAGGTTTGGTCCCCTTCATTTCGGAGGAAATTCTTTCGGGCTTTGATGTCATTCTTACTTACGATTTAGCCAAGGGCGTACGCATTCGGAAGGGTGGGGACGATTTGGGCAAGGTGACTAACCGTCCCGTTTCCTCGGAGGAGACCGTCCAATCACCTGCTGCGGCTCTGCGTGAACTGGATCGCCTTCTCCTCAGCGCGGTAAACGTGGCTAGAATTCGAGGGGGGGCACCCTGCAAGGTTGCGGTCGTTATAGAGGACGCTCACTTGGTGGTTCCCTTTTCGGGCGGGCGTTCTCGTGATCACGAGCTTTCACGTCTCGCCCTGACTTTGCGCAATTGGGCATCGGACACTGCTTTACGTGAGCATCCTCTGGCGACGTTCCTGACTTGTGAGAACTTCAGTGATCTTCATCCCCTAGTATCTCGTAATCCACGCAGTCACACGGTGGAAGTTCCCTTGCCCGGTCCGAAGCTAATTGGTGAAGCCTTAGTTGCTTTTCGGAAACGTTTTCCAAAAGCCTTCGGAAAGGAGCCGGAGGACCAATTGGCCGAACAACTCTCCGGTGTCGCCCTTGTTTCGGTGGAGGAAGCCGTGCGTATGGCGAACTTGAGTGAGCGACCGATCGAGGGAGCGGACGTGGCGGAGCTGAAAAAGTCTCTCATCGAGAATGATGCTCGCGACCTCATAGAGTTCATCCCTCCCAGTAAAAACTTTTCCAATATGTCCGGATCTGAGGCCATAAAAAAATGGGTTTC
>JABHOU010000101.1 GCA_018695085.1 Opitutia bacterium
GTGACTTTTCCCGTAAAATTCCCACTACTTCTCGCCCAAGGAGCCGAAGGAATAGCCGTTGGACTCTCTACCAAAATCCTGCCACACAATTTCAATGAGATTCTCGACGCTCTGATAGACGCTCTTCGCAAGAATCCTATTTCGCTTCTTCCCGACTTTGCTCAGGCCGGAATCGCGGATTGCACGGATTATAATGGTGGTGCCCGAGGTGGCAGACTTCGGGTCCGGGCTCGCATGGAAATGGTAAAGAAGCATTTGCTGAAAATTACCGAGATTCCATTTAGCACGACGACTACCAGTTTGATTGATTCCATCTTGTCAGCCAACGACAAGGGCAAGATAAAAGTTTCCAAGGTCGAAGACAATACCGCGGATGTTGTTGAAATCCTCGTTTATCTTCCGTCCACCGTTAGCGCAGAGGAAGCTTTGCCTGCGCTTTATGCCTTTACGGATTGCGAAGTCAGCATTGCTCCCAATGCCTGCGTTATTCATGACAATCATCCACAATTCCTGTCGGTTAACGATCTTTTGGTCACAGCTGCTGAGCGGGCGCGGGACCTTTTGCGTCAGGAGCTCGAGATCCGACTAGGGGAACTTCAGGAAAAGTGGCATTTCGCGTCACTGGAAAAAATCTTCATTGAAAAGCGCATCTACCGGGACATTGAGAAGGAAGAAACTTGGGAAGGTGTCCTTTCCGCTGTGGACAAGGGACTGAAACCCTACAAGAAACTTTTTCATCGGGAAATCACACAGGATGATATTATTCGCCTTCTTGAAATTCGAATCAAGCGCATATCCAAGTACGATGTCTTTAGAGCCGACGAACAAATCAAGGCCTTTGAGGATGATATCGAAGAGGTTGAGCGTAATCTCGCTCAACTTACCAAATACGCCATTCGATACCTTAAGGAACTGAAGAACAAATACGGAAAAGGGCGAGAACGGCGTACTGAGATCTCCCGAGGAGAAGACGGAGAACTTGTCGCTTTTGATCGTATTGTCGCTTCCAAGGTAGTGGTTGCCAACGAGACTCTCTACTTGAATCGCAAGGATGGATTCGCCGGTTACAGTCTAAAGAAGGACGAAGCGATTGAAAAATGCTCCACTATGGATGATGTTATTGTCATCGGAAAGGACGGGGTCATGAAAGTCATGAAAATTGCGGACAAGATGTTTGTCGGCAAATCTCCTTTGCGATTGGCCGTTTTTCGGAAGGGAGAAAAAATCACATATAATATGGTTTATCGGGATGGTGCAAGTGGTCGACTTTATGCAAAGAAATTTCAAGTAGGTGGTGTGACTCGCGAAAAGGAGTACAATTTGTTCAAATCTCATTCCAAATCTCGAGTGTTCTTCTTTGCTGTCCAAAAGACAGCTGATAACAACAGTAAGGTACTCGTTCACCTAGATCCCACTTTGAAACGGATAAAAGAGATGACTATTGAGTTCGATTTCAGTTGGCTTGAGCTTCAAGGGCGTTCAGTCAAGGGAACCACGCTCACTGCGCACAAGGTCGATCGGGTTGTGAATTCTCCCAAAACAGATGGCTCTGAAGATGTCCCCTCAACGCCTCCTAAGGCTGTAACCGAGAAATCCACTCCACCATCCAAAGAGGGCCAGCCGAAGAAGACGGTCGAGGTGAAACGGGAAACGAAACCTGTAGACGCTTCGCCCGCTAATCGATTGCCTGAGACAAAGGATGCCGGGGAGTCCAAAAGACGAGGTCGGTCGAACAAGTCCGAACCAGATGGGCAAGCTACCCTCGATATATAGCCTGTCGAGCCCCTCGTCGATTCAATACCGTTTTGCTCGTGAGTTTAACTTCCGAGGAAGTCTTCCGTAAACTGTTGCATTGCTTTGCATTGGTTTTGCCTGCGGCCATTTTTTATGGCCCTGGAATTCTTCATGCGCAGCCTTGGCTGGTTTCTTTGGTTCTCGGTTTCTTGTTGGTTGGTTCTCTTTCGATCGAAGCCCTTCGTTTCCGAAGCTCTTCGTTTAGTAGGATTTTCAATCATTGCTTTGGCTCCATGCTTCGTTCGGCGGAATCGACGAAATTGACAGGAGCCACATATGTTATAGGCGGTTCTTTCTTTTGCAGTCTTATCGCAATTGAAGGAAAGGTTGCTGCTGCTTCAGCCTTTCTCGGTCTTTCTTTGTTTATCCTAGGAGATGCCGCTGCCGCTCTTGTTGGCAAAGCCATTGGGCGTAGTCGAATCGGTGAAAAAACATTGGAAGGAGCTTTTGGATGCTTTGCCTTGTGCTTACTTCTTGCACTTGGAGTTTTTCCGTATTTGCCTGAGTTTACGCTGGTCTGGGGAAATATTCACTTGTTGCAAGCTGTTTTTCTTTCGGCCCTTGTTGCAGTCCTTGAGCTCTTTCCCTTTCGTGTCGGAAAGATTGTTCTTAACGATAATCTCTACGTCCCCGTCATTGTCACCTTCGTTTGCATCTTAATACACGGCAAATTCATTTGAACGAGAAGACTTGTAGATAGCTTGGTTTCGGATTTAATTCAGTGGACCCGGTTGCACAAGGACTTGCCGAATCCGCACTTGTATCTACGATTTTCAGTAAGAAAGATGACACTGGTTCTTGTGCTCGTCGTCGGTTTATTAGCAGGACTGGCTGCCGATATAGATGTTGTCATACGCTCTAGCGAAAATCCGTTGCTTCGTCGGCTTGAGTTTTATCGTCAGTTTACCTATTCGCTTTTGTTCATCCCACTGGGAGGACTTGTCGTGACTCTGGCACTACAGTCTTTTCTTCGCGGCAAAACCAACCCGCGTAGGACTTGGGTATACTCGGACTATCGGCTATGGTACCCACGGTTTGATCGATGCTTGTGCTTGCACCAGTTACGGAACGCAGAATACCTCGCAATGACTCAGCTTGACTATTGTTCGCATACACTTGTTGCGTTTCGTTGCTCACTGATCAGGTTCGGCTTCGTTCAATGCTTTCGTGAATAGAGTCCCACAACCGAACCCGCTCATCAAGAGCCGCGATTGCCGCATTCTTAGCTGTTCGCCATCCATCCATGCTTTTCCCCACTGTTTCAATAATCAAGGTTTCAGCTGCTTCGCCGTGCTCGTGGCCATCGAGCTCAATGTGTCTTTCAAGGTAATGTTTCAATGGGCTCCAGCGAGACTTATCTTTGGTGCTATCATTCAGACCAGAGAGAAAAAGTGAGAATATTCTAGGTAGCACGAGTTCTCTTCCAAAAGCGAAGGAAGAAGCGATTTCAATGGCGTTACCTTTTTCGACGGTTTTAAGAGTGTGGGAAACGAAACGAGTCGAAGATTGGGGTGGTGTTGATTTGGCTAAAGCTATTTCCCAATGCGTTCCTGACTCAAGTTCTTTGATGAAATTACCAATTGCAGTGGTGGAGGCTCCGACTGATTTCATTGATAGTAGGTACGACTCGAAATGACTTGCGGGTCTTCCGTTGTGATCGAGGTCTGATTCCTCGTCCCGAATAATTTCGTTAATGAATCTCGCCAAGTCTGCTCTTCGTGGCGGAGTCCAGGGGATTATGCATGAAGTGTATTCCAATTGTAGGCTTTTGGCCAACGACATGAAATCCCATACAGCCCACACATGATGTTCCATAAAGATATTCAATGCTTCCGGGGTGTCGACCGATTGATAGATCGGATGATTTTGAAGAACTTCTTTTTTTGATGCTGTCGCTTGTAGTAAATCTTCCAACATGATCCCTTCCCTGATGTCGATTTACGGTCAAAAGACAACCGAACTTGTTAAAGTTTTCGACTGTCCGATATAAATAGCATTCGATACTTGCTTCACTTAACCTGAAAAGCGAAGCTCAGTACCTTGGCCAGATGTAGCTTTATTTGTATTTTCTAAAAGCCCAGAGGTGTTTTTCGCTGCGGAGGTATAGTGTGCTCAAATCCAACGATGGTGAGACGTTAATGGATTCGCCTAGGTCGTGCTGGTGAGTGATCTCGAATTTGTCCCCTGTTTTTACCACGGAAACGAGACCTGCTTCGGAGGCTAGGTAGAGGTATCCGTTCGCAACCACCGGCGATGCGCTGTATTGTCCGAATCCTCCCAGTCTTTCTCTGTAGAGAATTGTTCCCTTAGAAGCATCGACGCTCGCGAGCACTCCGCCGTTGCATACCATATAGATTCGGTTCTCAAAGAATACCGGTGTAGGAATTTCCGGTATTCCGCGATTCAGCTCCCATTCGACGTGTGTGTCGGTGACATTGCCTTTCCCGCCAGAGCGAATGGCTACCAGAAGTGGTTTCCCATGTCCGATTGAGATGTTGGAGACGAATTCCTTTTTCGTCCAAAAGCCATCCTTGTTTTTGTCCATCCAGTGAAACATTCCATCGAGACGTCTCTTACGCTGGTTGTTATCTTTTGGCAGCGGCATACCGTATCCAGGATGCCCCGGAGGCAGTTCAGGGCGGAAAGGGAAGGTGAAATGTCCTGTCATTTCCTTACGCTCAAGTTTATTGTCATGGTTGGAGTCAAAGCTGATTACGGCTTTCCAGAATGGTTGGGGGTCAGTTTGAGCATCGGATGCTCCGCCTAGTTTGGAAGCGGATCCGAAAATTAAGCCATTCCCCGTGAATGGCATCGCAATCGTCTCCCGAGAAAAACCGGTTACATGCCATTTCTCCTCACCAGTGGGCAGATCATATCCGCATACACGACCGTTACCGAGAATCACGAGTTCAGCACCGCCCTTATGCTTTTTAATCATTGGTGTCGACCATCCGCTTCGTTGAAAAGGTCGAGGAGTTTCCCAGGCGGTTTCTCCCGTGTTCTTGTTGAGAGCTAAAATCTTGGACTTACTCAATTTGCTTTTAGGCGCATTGGCGTCGTTATCTAGGACCAAGATCAGCTTGTCTTTGTATACGACTGGAGAAGTGGACATTCCATAGAGGCTCTTAGGCGTAGGGATCGCTTTCTTCCACAGTTCTTTCCCTTCGTGGTCATAGCAGAGCAACCCGTAGGAACCAAAGTAGACGAACAACTTGTTTTCATCGACATATGGTGTCGGGGTAGCAGGACTGCTGGCCTTGTGGAACTTTTCAATAGGGACTTCGGGAGCTTTTTGACTCCACACTATTTTTCCCGTCTTCTGATCAAGAGCAAGTGTGACCAAACGACCTTTGTCGATGGCAGTCAGGAAAATCTTTTTTTCCGAAAGGGCAGGGGAGGAAAGGCCGGGAGGAATAGCTGTCTTCCATGCAATGTGTTTTTCGACTTGAATTGGAGGGCGGCTTCCTTTCAAGAACCCTGATCCATTGGGCCCACGTAACTGATTCCATGAATAAGGTCGATTTCCCTGCACACTATGGTGACAAAGCATCGGAAGTAGGCTTAAAAGAAAGTGAATGAAGAATTTCATTTCACTATCTTGATTTCTATTATTTCAGATTTCGAGTCGGAAAGTGCATAATGACTGTAATTTTATCGGTTTGCTAGTTAAGACCTAGCAAGGTTGATTAATGAAGCTTAACCATTTCTCTTTTTACTGGATTCTAACTGTGTCTGATCCCATGAAACCAATCGCCCAACTCTTCTTTGTACTATTATTCATCTCCCGCACTTTTGCTGTTCCCGTAGGGTTAAAGAAGGATTCCCGAGTTGTTCTTGTCGGCAATGGCCTGGGGGCTCGAATGATTCACTACGGTCACTTCGAGACTGAAATACACCAACGTTATCCACAGCACCGACTGATTATTCGCAATATGTGCGACGAGGGGAATACTCCAGGTTTTAGACCTCACTCGGCCCGTAACAACCCATGGGCATTCCCAGGTGCGGAAAAGTTGCGTACACTTGAAACCTCCAGAGACCGTTGGGGTTCAGGTAATGTTGGTAACGGACATTATAAAACCTCTGATGAGTGGCTGAAGACCTTAAAACCGGATCTCGTGGTTGCTTTCTTTGGTTATGGGGAATCCTTTGCCGGTGTTCGAGGTCTGGCCGCCTTTAGGGCGGAATTGGAAGGTTTTGTGAAGCATACTTTGTCTACCAAGTACAACGGTCGAAAGGCTCCGAACCTTGCTCTCGTTTCACCTATTGCCTTTCAGGATTTGTCGGCTATTTACGGCACGCCCAATGGGGGCGACGAAAACATAAACCTCGCCCTCTACACCAGTGTGATGAAGGAGATAGCATCAAATCACAAGGTACACTTTGTAGATCTGTTTTCACCCACTTTGGCATGGTTTGAATCAAGTGCCAAGCCACTCACTCGTGATGGCGCTCTTCTGACTGGCGAAGGTTACGCCAAGTTGTCTCCCCTACTGGCCGATCGTCTTTTCGGTAAGGTCAAACCGTTTTCAACCCCGGATCTTTTTCGTCTCAAGAAATCGGTGGAGGAAAAGAATTGGCTGTGGCTCAATTACTATAAGATTCCTAACGGGGTTCATGTTTTTGGACGTCGGCACAATCCGTTTGGCCCTAAGAACTATCCTGCAGAGCTTCAAAAGCTTGACCAAATGATGAGTGTTCGTGATCAGGGCGTATGGGCGGCATTGGCCGATGAACCGTTCGATATGGCTGCTGGTGATTCCAAGACCGACGTCTTGCCGGATATGGGACCGAATAGGGCGAAATACCTTTCGATCGATGATGCGACCAAGGCCATCGCCGTCCCCGAGGGTTACAAGATCGAATTGTTCGCGTCCGAGCGCGAATTTCCATACTTGGCGAATCCCGTTCAGCTTTCTTTCGATAATCGTGGTCGCCTCTGGGTTGCCACTATGCCTAGCTATCCTCACTACCGACCCGGCGATCCCAAACCAGACGACAAGCTGCTGATCCTCGAGGATACCAATGCCGACGGAAAGGCTGACAAACAGACCGTTTTTGCCGATGGATTGCACCTGCCCATGGGTTTTGAGTTTGGAGCTGAAGGGGTCTATCTAGCGCAGGGGTATTCTCTCGTTCACCTGCGGGACACCGACGGGGATGACAGGGCAGACTCCAGAGAGATCGTATTAAGTGGTTTCGACGATCACGACACCCATCATGCCATTTCCGCTTTCTGCGCCGATCCATCCGGTGCCATCTTCATGGGGGAGGGGACTTTTCTTCACAGTAATGTTGAAACGGCTTATGGCACGGTGCGAAGTTCCAATGGCGGCTTTTTCCGGTATAATCCGAAGCGACGTCATCTTGAGCGAACCGTTCGCCTATCCATTCCCAATCCTTGGGGGATTGCATTTGATGAATGGGGGCAAAACTTTTTTGCGGATACTTCCGACCCCAGCATGCGCTGGATGCTTCCGGGGTCGGTCCGGGTGGGATATGGTAGGTTCGCCACGAACCCGCCAAATATCTTGTCAGTCCGTGTACGCCCGACCTCAGGTCTGGAGTTTGTATCCAGTCGTCATTTCCCCGATGAGGTTCAAGGCGACATTCTTATCAACAACACTATTGGTTTTCAGGGAACGAAGCAGCACACCCTTGTTGACGACGGGACGGGCTACAAGAGTACCTTCCGCCACGATTTGGTGAAGGGTTCGGACCGAAATTTTCGACCGGTGGATATGGAGTTTGCTCCCGATGGGTCTCTTTATCTGGTCGATTGGCACAATGCCCTTATCGGCCATATGCAGCACAGTGCTCGTGATCCTAGTCGAGACCATACACATGGGCGAATTTACCGAATTACTTATCCTTCCCGACCTTTGGTCGAAGTCGCCGAGGTGGCGGGGGCAAGTTTGGAGCGCCTGTTGGAGAACCTAAAACTGCCTGAATATCGCACGCGATATCGTACGCGCCGTGAATTGCGCGGACGTGATACAGTTGCCGTACTTTCTGTACTTGAGAAATGGATAGCGAAATTGGACGAGAACGAACCCTCGTATGAACATCATTTGCTAGAGGCTCTGTGGGTTAGCTGGGGCTTGAACCAGGTTGATCAAGATCTCCTTCACCAACTCCTCGGTGCTAAGGATTACCGTGCTCGAAGTGCCGCCGTGCGAGTGCTTCGCTACAGTGGACACCAAATCACCGACCAGGTTTCCTTGTTGAAACGGGCGGCTGGAGACGATCATGGACGAGTCCGCATGGAAGCCGTAGTTGCTGCTTCTTGGCTGGGTAAGAAAGATGGATTGGCGGTATTGAAAGCGGCAAAGCCAAGCAAAAAAACGAACAAAGTAGTGAAAACCGGAGTGGGCCGCCTCGATGAACAAGGTGTTCTTCATTTTGCCGACCCTTCCCTCAAGTCTACCGAGGTGGATACGATAAC
>JABHOU010000296.1 GCA_018695085.1 Opitutia bacterium
AACTCGGGTGCCTTGCCCTTGGTCGTCTTGAGGTCGAACCAGTAGAGCTCGCTTGCCTGCCCGGCCAAGGACGGGCGGTAACCATGGGCGAAGAAACGGCGACCCGTGACCAAGTCCTTGCGACCGTCGCCGTTGACGTCGACGTAGTTGGCCGAGTGAGTCTCGCGGATAAGGCCCTTGTGAAAAGGATTGGTTTCAAAACTACCGTCCTCCTTTTGCTTGCACCAGTAAATACCGGTACCGTGAGCCGAGGTGCAGAGAACGTCGTTAAGCCCGTCGCCGTCGGCATCGAGGTGATACATGTCGGCCACGCCATCCTTAACGATCTGCTTGGCATGATAGGTCCACTTGCCACTCTTCTCGGACTTGTTTTTCGGCTGGGCCCACCAACCACCTCCCCAAGTGACGTCGAGCAAGCCATCGCCATTGACGTCCGAAGCACCGAGACCGTGAGCAAACTTGTGGGCGGGCTTGGGTTCGTCACCGATAAGATTGTGCGGCCATAGCTCGCTGATCTTGGAAACCTCGGGAACGGGCACCCAGGCGATCTTGCCTTCCACGCCCATGAGGAAAACCTTTTTGCCATCACCGAATAAATCCAAGTAGAGGCGCGTCTCGTTACCCGTCCCCTTGAATGCCTCGTGTTCCTTCCAATGGCCTTCTCCCTCATTTTTCGGGTTTTCATACCACTTGGCGGATTTGCCGTGAAAAGGAATGACCATGACGTCGAGCCAACCGTCTTGGTTGTAATCATCGGGATATACGGCAAAGGCTTCGGTGTACCCACCTCGCGTCTCCTTGCGCGGTTTGCGGATCTCGCGACGCGTCCAATCGGGGGCGGCGTACCAATAGTCTCCGACGACAACGTCGTTTTTTCCGTCCTTGTTGAAGTCGCCTATGCCCACTCCCTCGGAACGAAACATGTCGTCCAGAGTGATTTTCTTGAACTTCGGCTCGGCAGAGACAGCAAACAGTCCAGTGCATAGAAGGAGGAAAAACAGAGATGATTTTTTCATGGAAGGGATGAGGTTAAAGGATTTTCGGTAAAACGAAAACAAAGTGCCGAAGGATCGACTCAGTCGAGCCAAATCAATCCTCCAAAGAAATTCAGTTCTCGAAAGAACCGAATATTCTTCCCTCAGAATCGTTTTGTTCGAAATGAAATCATATGAAAAAATGTCATATTTCATGAAGTGGCTTGAACACAGGATTCACGAAAAAAGCAGGGGCTGGTAATCGTCCGCTGGAAAGACCGAATCGAAGTCCAAAGAACTAGACACGCGCTTCGCCTCGTAAAAGTTCAAAAGCATTGTTTACATGGATTGATTAGAAGACTGATTGATGGTGGCTTTAACTTAATAAGACATCGCGAGAGTATATAAATGTGTTTTTTTCTCGCACATCATTATATTTTATCATCTAAATAAAAAACTGCATTATCCTCGTTCCTCCCCATAGATTACAGAAATCAAATGATCCCCTCATTATTTTCTATCCCCCTTATCTTTTTTTCTGGGGTAGATTCGGATTCTCAAGTCCTTTACGATTGGAATAATGTTATGCTTGAAGCGGTACGGGAAGAGTCCATAGGACCCAATTTGGCCGTTCGCAATTTCGCCATCCTGTACGGATCGACCTTCGACTCCCTGAATGCAGTGGAAAAAAAATACAATGCTTACCACTTCAAGGAAAGCTTCCCTGCAGCAGAGCCCTCACCTGATGCAATTGCGGCAGGCAGTTGCTACACCATCGCCACTAGCCTGCACCCCTCGCGAAAAGGTTCTTTCGACAAATTGGTAAAGCCTTACCTTTCAAATTCAGCCAGTTCTCGCACACGCCGTTCTTTTTCTTTTGGCGCCAAGGTAGCAAGATCTTTTCTGGAGTTAAGGAAAAACGATGGATCATCCACATCCGTCACCGACGTACCGACCACAAAGACAGGCAAATGGCAGCGCACCCCTCCGCGTGACCGTCCACCAGTCCAGCCACACTGGCGAAACGTAAAACCTTTTTGCTTAGATTCAACCAACCCCTTCTTGGCCCCACCGCCACCCCAACTTGACTCCAAGGAATATCTGGACGCCTTGATTAAAGTGAAGTTACTGGGATCCAAACAAAGCAAAGTCCGCACTAGAGAACAAAAGAACATCGCAAAGTTCTGGTCGGATTTCAGTTACTCTTCCACACCTCCGGGCCATTGGAACGAAATCGCCACCTTCGTCGCCCGAACAAAAAAACTAAACCTTCTGGAAACAGCACGTCTTCTTGCGCTTCTAAACTTTACTATGGCCGATGCAGGGATCGCCGCCTTCGAAACAAAGTATCGATACAGGTACTGGCGTCCCATACAAGCTATTCGCCAAGCCGACGAGATAAAGGAAACTTCCCGTTTGCGTGACCCCAGTTGGGACTCCCTTCTCGAAAGCCCTTCACATCCCGAGTACGTGTCGGGTCACAGCTGCTACTCAGGTTCGGCTGCCCGACTTTTGGCTCTCTTCTTTAAGACGGACGACATTTCCTTCATCGCTTTTAGCGATGCTCGTCCCGAGGAAAAACGCACCTTTCATTCCTTCGAGAAGTGTGCCGAGGAAATTGGCATGAGTCGAATTTACGGCGGCATCCATTATGAATTTTCAAATCGAGCGGGCCTTGAAATGGGAAGAAAAATCGCCGATCACACATTTACCCACTTTTTAAATCAAACACTCTAAACCAATAGACTCTTCCCCAGCGACCATCCGGCAATCCCGACCCGAACGATGAAAACGAAACTCACAGCCTTTTTTCTTTTCCTAATATTTGCGGTGAATACATTCGCCGATTCATCATCGCTGGTGGTGGGTGACCTCAACGACGACGGCGAAGTGAACCTCGTGGACATGGTGCTGATGGTGAACCACATCCAAGGGGAGGAGTACCTGATTGCGGACAAGAGCAAATTGCTGCAGGCGGACGTGAACGGGGACGGCTTGATCAACTCCTACGACGTGGAGGAGTCCCTCAACTTCAGTTTCAAGCGCAAGGCGATCCGCACCTTGCCCCTGGCGGGCATTCTTTCGACATCGCCTTACGAGGGCGAAGGCGACGTATCGCTGACCCGCGAGTTCGTGATCCGATTCAGCATGCCCTTGG
>JABHOU010000172.1 GCA_018695085.1 Opitutia bacterium
CTCTTCGCCATTGAGCATGGCTTCTATGCTGCAGGCTTTGGCTTCCGCTTCCGTAAACGACTTCTTCGCCGTAGGTTCATCCGAAACAGAAGTGGTTTTCGGATCATTCTGCTTTAGATCAACAGTCGCCTTCTCGATGTTCGAAGCACTGAGCGTACGCAAGTAATAAGTAGTTTTGAGACCGTGTCGCCAAGCAGCACGGTACATGTGCGAAAGAGTCTTCATGTCGGGAGAACCCAAAAAGAGATTCACGGACTGGGACTGATCTATCCACTTCTGACGCCGACCTGCTGCCGCAATTACATATTCGTATGGGACGTCAAACGCAGTCAAGTACTTCTGCTTAAGATCATCGGGAATAGATTCAATATCCTTCACCTCTCCATCGAAGTACTTGAGATGGTCGCTCATCTCCTTGCCCCATAAGCCTTTAGCCTTAAGGTCACGGACTAGGTACTGATTGAGAACCATGAAGTCGCCCGATAAGTTGCTTTTAACAAACAGGTTTTTGTACGTGGGTTCGATACATGGTGATGACCCCATGATGTTGGAAATTGTCGCAGTCGGGGCAATGGCAATAACATTGCTGTTTCGCATGCCGTTTTTGCTGATCTTTTCTCGCACCGGATCCCAGTCCATTCTACCACCTTTGGGAACCTCAATATCCTGTCCTCGTTCCTTTTCGAGCAAAGATACTGAATCTTGAGGCAAGATGCCACGATCCCATTTAGAACCTTTGAAACTCGCATAAGAACCTCGTTCAGCGGCGAGATCACTGGAAGCTTCATATGTATAGTAGGCAATAGCCTCCATGAATTCGTCGTTGAAATCAACGGCTTGATCAGATGCAAAGGCTATGTCTTTGGCGTATAGGGCGTTTTGCAAGCCCATGACACCCAACCCAATAGGACGGTGACGATTATTCGAAGTCTTCGCCGCATCAGTTGGGTAAAAGTTGACGTCGATTACATTGTCGAGAGCTCGCACAGCAATTTGTATGGTCTCTCGCATCTTCTTGTGATCGAGTGAACCATCGAGTTTCAGATGAGAGTCCAGAACAATCGAACCAAGGTTGCAAACGGCGGTCTCATCGTGCCCGGTATTTAGAGTGATTTCCGTACATAGATTCGAACTGTGTATGACTCCAACATGATCCTGAGGACTACGAATGTTACAAGTGTCCTTGAAGGTGATCCATGGATGCCCTGTTTCGAAAAGTACTTTGAGCATTTGCTTCCAAAGGTCGATTGCAGGAATCTGTTCACTCCAGATTTCACCACTTTCAGCCTTTTCTTCATATTCGATGTACTTTTTCTCAAACTCCCGTCCGTAAATCTCGTGAAGATCCGGGACCTCATTGCTTCGGAATAGAGTCCACTTTTCTCTAGACTCCATCCGCTTCATGAACAGATCGGGAATCCAATTGGCAGTGTTCATATCGTGAGTACGACGACGATCGTCCCCAGTATTTCGCCGAAGTTCGAGAAACTCCAAGATGTCGTTATGCCATGTTTCAAGATAGGCGCACCCCGATCCCTTGCGCTTACCGCCTTGGTTTACCGCACAGAGTTGATCGTTGTGTAATTTGAGGAAGGGGATGACACCTTGGCTATCACCATTCGTGCCCTGGATATAGCTACCTGTACCACGAACGGAAGTCCAACTACCCCCCAATCCCCCGGCCCACTTTGAAAGAAATGCGTTTTCCGCAATCCCCCGGTACATGATAGACTCAATCGTATCGTCGACCTTGTAAAGGTAGCAAGAAGAGAGCTGCGAATGAAGGGTGCCGGAGTTAAACAGAGTTGGTGTCGACGAGCAGAAACGACGACTTTTATACAGGTTGTACAAATCAATGGCTTTTTGCTCTGGATTATCTTCCTCGTGAGCAAAAATACCCATAGCCACGCGCATCCAGAAGAACTGAGGACTCTCCAACCGACGGGGGATTGTGGAAGTCTTGTCTACGATGAGGTATCGATCATAAAGGGTTTGTATGCCAAGATAATCAAAATCCAAGTCGGCAGAAGGATCTAAGGCATTTGCAATTTTTTTCAGATCGTAATTGCAAAGCTTTGGATCCAAGCGTTCTATTTCTATACCTCTCTTAAGGTATTTCTTGAAGGCCACACGATGAAACTGCTTCAGTTGATCATGAGAATTTTGGGAAACGTCCCATTCGAGAACTTCTTCGTATATGTAGCTAAGAAGGATTCGGGCTGCAAACTTGGCAAAATCCGCATCACGCTCGATGAGAACCTTTGAGTTGAGAATGATGGTAGTCTTAAGAGCGGTCTCCTCTATTTCGGAAAAAACGGAACGGCGCAGTTCTTCCTCGATCTGGTCGGGAGTAAGGCAAAGATCTAGACCAATCGAGGCAAATTCAATTCGTTTCTTGAGGTCGATGCCATCCCAGAAGAAGGTACTGCCATCGGCCTTTTTGACCACGATCATGGAATCCTGCTTGATTTCGGGAAAAGGATTCCGTGAATCTCTTTCTACCCGACGACGGGCTCGGTAGAGGATATATGCTTCGGCTACCTTGAAGTGCCCCATGCGCATCAGTTCCTCTTGAACGAGATCCTGAACATCCTCGATATTGATGTAGTTTTGCCCTGTAGACAAAGCCTTGCGAGTAACCTCGGCTGAAACCTTAACCGCAAATTCGGAATCAAGACGAAGTGACAGGAATGCTTTTCGAACAGCTACCTCAATCTTGCTGAGATTCCACGGTACGACTTGACCATTACGACGGATAAGGCGGAGCGCGGGTGCGACGACACTTGAATCAGTTTCGCCGCTACCCGACTTGCTCCCCCCCGCATTGGAACGAGAAAAAACGAGGCTTTTGGCCACATCGTATGCGTCGTTCTCCACAAGTACCTTCTCGATAAGCCGATACAGTTCCTCGTAGGTCACGCGATCCGAATCATTATTCTCGTCATCTATTGTGCGCTCGACCAATCGATCGGCGACACTCCGGGTCGACTCCACCACGAGTTCCCGGTTCTTTTCGGTGTATATATCTTCTTCTTCCCGTGAGATCATCAGGTCGGTCAACGCCTCCCCAATGACCTCAGCCACCTCCGCGATTTCAAAATCGCGATCACCCGCACCGTCATCAATTCTTACCTTTGGCACCTCGAAACGATTATCGCCCAGTGCTCCGGCCCAATCGAAACTTGGCTTTTGCTCTCGAGGTGTTTCGGAAATTTTCTCCAAGACACGATCTTCATCGAAGGTTAAGTTACGCATAGACTCTACTCTCCCAGTTTATTTTATGTTTCAGCCAGTGGGATTGTAATCGAGTCAAAGTTCATCGTCGGAAACTTCGCCCAACGATGATGCTTTCTGATATTCCGTCACCCTACCCTCAAAGAAATTTTGCTCTTTCTTGACATCCATCATTTCAGCCAACCAAGGAAATGGATTTGTCGCCGATGGATTCAAAGGTTCCAAACCGACACCGTTGAGCCTACGATCCGCGATGTAGTCGATATACAGGCAAAACTCTTCCGCACTTAGACCAACAGAGTTAACCGGCAGACAATCCTTGATGAATTCCTTTTCCAGTTCCACGGCTTCAATCATCAAGTCGGTCAATTCTTTCTGAAAATCAGGAGTCCAAATCTCTGGATTTTCATCAATCAAGGCTCGAAACAAATTACGCAGATTTTCGATATGGTTGGACTCGTCGCGCAAAGTATAGCGAAACATCTGACCAATTCCGGGAAACTTGTTCTGCCTGTAAAGACTTAGAATCATGCCGAAGAGACCATAAAACTGGGTGCCTTCCATGCATTGGCCGAAGACGAATACATTTTTCGCAAATTCCTGTTTTTCAGAAGCTTGCGTCAAATCCATATCCCTGCGCAAACTTTTGGAAACTTTGGTTACGAAATCGTTTTTTCGATGAATGGTTTCAACCTGCTCGAACATTGCCTCGCATTCGTGAGGATTGATGCCCAATGAACTAATCATATACAAAAGACTATCCGCATGGATGTTCTCCTCATGAGCATGTCGGCCAAGAACGAGTTTGAGTTCGGGAGCGGTCACCAATTCGCGAATCACATGCTGGATGTTGTCGCCCACGATTCCTTCCGCCGCCGAAAAGTAACCTATGCCCATCATAATGATCCAACGCTCGCTTTCACTAAGTTCAAACTGATTTTTCCACTGTTCGACATCCTTTTGCATAGGGATGTCCTCGGGCTCCCAGTGGTTTGCCTTCATCTTGCGATAGAGGTCATAGGCCCACTGGTACTTAAGCGGTAGCAAATTGAAAGCCATGGTATCGCGACCATTAATCACTTGTTTACCCTCGTAGGCTTCAACAGCCTTTGCTTCATCTAAAACAAAAACTTTTTCCCCGATTTTATATGTCTTTTCCATGGCTTTAGGTCTCTATCATTCGGCGGATTTGAATACTAATTCCACCATTTTAATCATTTTTACATTAATTCTAAGCAAGTTCTGTTGAATGTCATACGATAGATTCGCAGACAATTCGTCGTAAGGAAATTTCACCATGGGTTGGCAAGAAGGAAAAGAAAAGAAAAAAAGTAAAAAAAAGTAAACATCGACACCTCGACCACCATATATAGTGCCAAGCGGCAAGAACAAGTAATGCATATGGTTTTGTGAATAACTTTTTAATAATTTCATAAAAAGAAAAATGTAAAAATTAAGATCCTTTTTAAGACAACTTAGTCAACCCTTTTTGTTGACCCTTTCGCAAGAAAAAGTTGTTCCAAATTGTCCCCGACTTCTCCCGGAGTTGTTAACATCGGGCATCTCGGGACTCAAGAAGGCGAAACAAGTGCCTCTCGCACATAAAAGAACTTAAATCTCAACAACTATTCAGACCCAATCCTGCAATGGATCAAATGGACTTTGCCCATTATTTCCCTCGATTCTAACTAAAACTTCTCCTAGGAGATAAATCGATCCGGTAACAACAAACGGAACATCATCCGTTTCCGCAGATGCTGAAGGAGGGAACTCGCTAGCTACTGTAGAGCGGGTCACTTTTCCTGAAAATCCTTCGGGTATAGCTTTCTCCAAGCTCTCATAGGAACAGGCGCGGGGTTGATTGGGGACAAGTAGACGAATTTCTCGAGCATAGCGGGCAACCACCTCCATAAGATCCTTGGCTCTATCTTCTCCTAGAGTTCCAGCCAAGACAACGGGCTTTTCCGTCAACCCCAGAAGATGTTCCTCAAGGCACCTACAACCCTCGGCATTGTGGGTGGCATCAAGAATAACCGTCTTCCCACATACCTCTATTTTCTGCCAGCGCCCGGGCCATTGGACTTCGAAAAGAGCTTTGCGACATTTCGACATTTGCAAAGCGAAACGATCGCGGAGTAATTCGCAGGTAGCGATCGACACGGCACCATTTCTTCTTTGGAAAGACCCTGCGAGAGAAGTCTTGGGTAATTCCATGCACTGAAGTCGAGAAGTCTCAATCACCCGACATTCAAGGTTCGCGGCAATTTCCCGCACAACGGTTTCCGCATCTTCGGGCAACCATCCCAGAACCACTGGTTTTCCCTTTTTCAGAATACCAGCTTTTTCACGAGCAATAGAGACAATGTCATCACCTAGAATATCGCAATGGTCCATCCCGATCGAAGTGATTACGGATACGACCGGTTCTACGATATTGGTGGCATCCAGTCTTCCCCCCAAACCTGTTTCCACAATAGCGACGTCCACCTGATCACGGGCAAAGACATGAAAAGCCATCGCGGCGACAAATTCAAAAAAAGTGGGATATAATTCAGGTGAATCAAGCAAACTCTGATCAGCGAGCGAACGCATCCAATCGACGCAATCAACGATTTCTTGATCAGAAATCTCTTGGCCGGCGACCCGAATACGTTCACCAAGTCGTACCAAGTGAGGAGAAGTGAAAAGACCTGTCTTAAACCCGTTCGCCCGAAAACATGCTTCTAGCATAGCGCAAACCGACCCTTTGCCGTTAGTTCCTGCAACGTGGATGATCGGGTACTGTCGTTCCGGATGCTCCAAGAGTCGGGCAAAGGCCTTCATCCGATCAATCCCAAAAGTAGACCCGCGATTGCGCAGGCCAAACAAAAAGCTTACGGCATCCTCGATAGAGCTAGACAATCTAGGAACCGGCTCGCCTGGTCCGCGATGGATTCTTGACATTCTTAGTGGCAGAAACTTTGGCGGTGGACTTGGTTTTGGCGGTCGAACGTTTCTTCGCTGCGGACTTGGGTTTAGCGGAAGACTTTTTATGCGTGCCACAAAATAGATTCAGCAAATTGCTGATACGTCCGCGAAGTTCATGTCGCGGAACAATTTGGTCGATGAGACCTCGATCCAAGAGGAATTCTGCGGTCTGGAAGCCCTCCGGCAAATCTGCTTGAGTGGTTTCCTTGATTACTCGACGACCGGCAAAACCTACGAGAGCTCCGGGTTCGGAGATTATAACGTCTCCCAAAGAAGCAAAACTGGCCATAACTCCGGCCATGGTAGGATTGGTAAGCACCGAGACGTAAGGTAGCTTGGCTTCGGCAAGCTTCGCAAGCGCTGCACTGGTCTTAGCCATTTGCATGAGGCTCAGAATACCCTCGTACATACGAGCCCCGCCCGATGCAGAAACAATGATCACGGGCATACCGCCCTCGAGTCCACGCTCAATTGCACGTGTAATTTTTTCCCCAACGACAGAACCCATGCTGCCGCCAAGAAAACGAAAGTCCATAACGGCCAAGCTCACCTCGCGACCTTTCATTTTACCCACGCCGCAAAGTACGGCATCAGGCATGCCGGCTTTCTTCACGTTTGCTTCTAGTTTCTCTTTGTAAGAAGCCGCTCCTTTGAAATTGAGGGGATCTTTGGAGGAAACGCCGGCGTCACACTCGACGAAAGTATCCTTGTCCAAGAGCGATTCCACTCGGTCAGGAGCGTGCAAGGGAAAATGATA